>WQVT01000376.1 GCA_009785715.1 Acidimicrobiaceae bacterium
CACCTGGGCAACTTCCCGCAGGCGTTCACGCACCTGGCGCTGATCAACGCGGTGATCCACGTGATCTCCGACGAGGAAGCCGAGTAGGGCCCGACCGGCGGCGGCCGGGTGGCCACCGCCGGCGGATGTGTTGCCCTCAGCCCTCGGTGAACGATCAGTTGTCGAAGCCGGACCTCACGAACGGTGACCTGCTGGAACGCGTTTTTTTGTCGGCGCTTGTGGTTCAGCCCTTGAAGCGGAAGTTCAGAACCTGGCTGCCGAGCTCCAGCTGGGCGCTCGAGATTGTCGCGGTTGACTCCGAGGCCGACTTGGTGCAGCCAACCTGGATCTGGATCTTCGTGACGTCGTCCTTGCCCCATTCCCCCAGCACGGCGCTGAATAGCTGCTGCTGACTAGCCTGGCCGAAGATGTGGGGCGCGATCCACCGCGCGTTCGGCCCGAACAGGCTCCATGTCTGGAAGCGGTCCCGGGTGAGAGCGGCGGTTCCGCCGGCCTGTCGGGTCGGGTTAAACGTGATCACGGTGGTCCCCGCGGACTCGTGTACGTAGAACGAAACAAACGGAATAGCCGCGGGGATCGTATCGCCGCCGCTGAACTTCTCCGTGATTGACATCCCCGTCATGTCTTCGAGCTTGATGCCGTTGGGGGGGTTGAACTCAATGCCCGCGAACCCACGGAAAGCTTCCGTCGAACCCGGGATGGTGATGAGGGCCCCCTCGGGTGTCAGCGAGACGGTGCCCGGAGGCCCGGTCGGAACGGTGACGCCGCAGCTGGTGCCATGGCCCGCCGCCATGGCCCATTCCGGTGCAGCCACGTTCGTATTGCTGCTGAGCGAACTGACCCGAGTCACCTGGTTGGGAAGGCCGGGACCCCGCGGGCCGCGGGGACCGTCGGGGCCGCGGGCCCCCTCGGGGCCTTGCGGGCCGGTTGGGCCCTGCGCGCCAGGCGCGCCGGGCGATCCGGGGATCTCCGATTGCAGCGCGTGGCTCAGGTTCTCCCGCTCGACCACTCCCTTGCCCAGCTTGGCTTGCGTGACGGCACCGTCGTTGATGTTGTTCTCTCTGACGACGTGTCTGCCGAGGTTGCGGTGCCACACCGAGTTAGTCCCGAGCTGATCGTGTCCAACCCCGCCGTGGCCGATGTTCGCCCGCCGCACGACGCCTCTGCCGAGGTTGGCGTGCCACACCGCGTTGTGCGCGAGCGTACGTTGCGTGACCGCGCGGTTGGCGATGTTCGCAGTGGTGACACGAACGGCGGCGTAGGCGCCGCTCGTGACAGATACGACAAGCGCGATGAACGCGATCACCATCGCTGGTGACGGTCTGAAACGAGCCATTCCGGCCTCCCGATTCCGTTGAATTTGCCCATTGACGGCTCGGGGTGGATGACGGCTGCTCCTGCACGGTCATCGATCGTGGCACGGTGGCCTTGGCGTGATGTGCACAGGTAAGCATCCTTGCGAGCCGCTGCTCACCGCGACTCTATCGCAGTGACCACCGCAGTCGCGGGTTTCGGCGCCCGGCTCTGGAGGTGTTACCTACGCAGTGTTACCACCCGAGTGGTAACAGCTCAGACGTTACCTGTTGGGTGGTCGACGATCTCACGGTCGTCGGCGCTCTCGAGATAGCTCGTGATCACCATTCGCAGAAACCGCTCGCGGGGCATGTCTCCGCGTGCGGCCTCGATCGCCTCGATCAGGTCCTCGGGGAGCCGCAGGTTGATCTGTCGCAGTTTCGGTGGCCGTTCGGTATCGAGCCGCACCTGTCGACCCTGCATCACCCCGAGGAAGCCGTCGGGGGTAGCCGAGAGGTGGGCCTCGACCAGGACGGTCCGGTCCTTGGCGTACCAGGTATCGGTATGCCGAAGCTCTCCGGTTTCGAGCAGTTCGCGCCGGAGCTTCTCCACCTTCGCCTGCTCGGCCGCGGTTCCGGCCAGGTTGATCAGCTCGCTCACTCTGCGCCCAACCGCCTCCTCCGCGGTCCAGCCGAACAACCGGCTTGCGCCCCGGCTCCAAGCGATCACGACAAAGTCGTGACGAAGGCGAATCACGGCATGGCCGTTGCTCTCGAGCGCCTGCAGCTCCGGAGGATCAGCGCCGGCAGGCATATCGCCTCGGTCGCGAAGCGCTCGCCGAACGTCGTTTCGGTCCGCGTGGTCGTCCTGCCACCGCTGGAAGCCTAACAACCGCTCCCGCCGCCCTCTGCACGGGACCGGAGCGTTGCCGCTGGGATGCATCCTGCATCTTGAGCCAGTCTTTCCGGAGAACTGGCTACCCTTCCCGCCGTGAAGTACATGTGCGAATCCTGCGGGTACATCTACGACCCGGAGGAGGGCGACCCAGATGGCGGCATCCCGCCTGGTACCGCCTTCGAGGACATCCCCGAGAACTGGTTTTGCCCCGTCTGTGGCGCTCGCAAGCGGGACTTCACCGCGTATGAGGACTGACCATCTGGTATGACGACGGCGATCCGACGGATGGGTCGCGGCCTCGCGCTGGCTGCCACTGGAGGCGTGCTTGCCGCGTTCGGCGCAGCCTGCGGCGGCAGCAGCCCGGCGACCGCGAGCACCAACCCTGACACGCTCCCGCAACTGCGGGGCGGCACCACCATCTCGGTCAGCTCCAGCCCGGCCGGCCCGAAGGTTCCGAGTGCGTTCCTGGGGCTCTCGATGGAGTACCACAACCTCAGCGACTACGTCGGACTCAACCCGGCGAAACCCAACCCCACATTCCTGCAGTTGCTGAGCAACCTCAACCCGACCGGGACGCCGATTCTGCGGATGGGCGGCGACAGCACCGACTGGACCTGGTGGCCGGTTCCGGGCATGTCACGACCTGGTGGCGCCAGGTTCGCGCTGACGCCGCGCTACGCCAGCACCCTGAAGGCCGTCGCACAGGGCGTCCACGGCAAGCTGCTGCTGGGCATCAACTTCGAGGCCGACAGCCGCCGCCTCGCCGCCTACGAGGAGCACCAGCTCACGAAGCGCATCGGAGGCTCGCGGATCACCGCCTTCGAGCTCGGCAACGAGCCGGAGCTGTACCACAAGTACGCCTGGTACAAGACACCTTCGGGTAGGGGCGTCCTCGGTCGCCCCCGCGACTACACGGTCCAGGCGTTCATCCAGGACTACGCCTCGATTGCCGCCGGGCTACCGAACGAGCCACTCGCGGGCCCCGAGTCGAGCTCGACGACGTGGATCAACCTGCCCGACTTCCTGAGCACGCAGCCGCGCCTGTCACTCGTGACGCTGCACACCTACCCGCTGAAGCACTGCAGCCCGAGCGCGCACCCGACCGAGTCGGAGCTGTTCCTCCCGGCCTCGCTCCAGGGGCTCGCGTCGGAGGTCGCCGGTTGGGTCAAGCTCGCCGGCGCGCGGCATCGGCCGCTGCGGGTCGATGAGATGAACTCGGTGACGTGCGGCGGCTATCTGCCCGTCACCGGATCGTTCGGGCCGGCGCTGTGGGCGCTGAACGTGCTGCCGATGTACGTCCAGGCTGGAGCGGTCGGGGTCAACTTCCACACCGTCCCGTTCACCTGGCAGGCACTGATTCAGCCGGTCGACAACAAGCCGGTCTACAAGGGGAGCGGGCAGCTGCACGTCGAGCCCGAGTACTACGGGTTGCTCGCGTTCGCGCAGCTTGCTCCGTCCGGCTCGCAGCTGCTGAAGACCTCCGCCCCCGCCAACGCGGGCATATTCGAGTGGGCCGATCGGACGCCGGCGGGGAACGAGAACGTGGTC
>WQVT01000377.1 GCA_009785715.1 Acidimicrobiaceae bacterium
CCAAAGGGGCGGCAGCGTGCCCGTCTCGGCGGCGTGGATGGCCTCCCACACCCGTTGGGGCGTGCAGGGCATGTCGATGTGGCGGATGCCGAGATGGCTGACGGCGTCGATCACGGCGTTGTGTACGGCGGGCGTCGACCCGATCGTCCCGGACTCGCCGATGCCCTTCGCGCCGAGCGGGTTGAGCGGCGAGGGGGTCTCGGTGTTGGTGGTCTCGAAGGACGGGAACTCCGCCGCCGAGGGCATGGCGTAGTCGGCGAGGTTCGAGGTGATCGGGTTGCCGTCGGCGTCGTAGACCATCTCCTCCCACAGGGCCTGGGCCATGCCCTGCGCGATCCCCCCATGCTGCTGACCGGTGACGGTCAGCGGGTTGAGCACCCGCCCGCAGTCGTCGACCGCCACGTGGCGGATGGGCCGCACGGCGCCGGTGTCGAGGTCGACCTCGACCACCGAGACGTGCGCCCCGAAGGGGAAGGTGGCCGCAGACTGGGCGAAATCGACCGCCGCGGAGAGCTGCGCGCCGTCGGCGGCCGCCACGGCGGCGAGGCGGTCCCAGCCGAGGGCGCGGGCCGGGACGCCGGCGACGCCCACGCGGCCGTCATCGGTCACGACGATGTCCTCCACGCTCGCCTCGAGCTCGCGTGCGGCCAGCTCCTTGGCCTGGTCGAGGACCTCCTCCGCCGCGGCGCGGACCGCGTTCCCGCCGAGCTGCAGAGACCGTGACCCGCCGGTGCCCCCGCCGCGGGGAACCTCCGCGGTGTCGGACTGGATGAAGCGGATCGACTCGACCGGAATCCCGAGGCGGTCGGCGACGATCATCGCGAACGACGTGGCGTGACCCTGGCCGTGCGACGAGGTGCCGACGCGGATCGTGGCGGTTCCATCCTGGTGGACGTCGACCTGTCCGAACTCCTTCCCGCCCCCGCCGGCGGTCACCTCGACGTAGACCGAGACGCCGATCCCGAGCACCCGCCGGTCTCCCCGCTTGAGGCGCTCCTCCTGTTCGGCCCGGAGCTCCTCGTAGCCCGAGAGCCGCACGGCCTCGTCGAGGGCCAGCCGGTAGTCGCCGCTGTCGTAGGTCGTGCCCATCACCGTGGTCAGCGGGAATCCCTCGGAGGGGAGGAGGTTCCGCCGGCGCAGCTCGACCGGGTCGACTCCGAGCTCATCGGCCGCCACGTCCATGACCCGCTCCAACAGCTCCGCGGCCTCCGGACGGCCGGCGCCCCGGAAGGCGCCCATCGGCGTGGTGTTGGTCAGCGCCGACCCCACCTCGTAGGTGATCGCGGGGATCTTGTAGACGCCCTGGGCCATCATCCGCGTCGGGCCGATGGCGAGGGCGCCACCGAAGCCGGCGTAGGCCCCGGCGTCGCCGATCACCCGCAGGCGCATCCCGGTGATCCGGGCATCCTCGTCGAAGCCCATCTCGATGTAGTCGATCTGGCCCCGGCCGTGCGGCATCGCCACGAGGTTCTCGCTGCGCGTCTCCACCCAGCTCACCGGGCGGTTCAACAGCCGGGCGGCGGTGGTGACGACCAGGTGCTCGGCGGTCACGCCGGCCTTCGCACCGAAGCCTCCCCCCACGTGCGGGGTGATCACCCGCAACCGCTCGGCGTCGAGGCTGAGTATCCGGGAGAGGTTGCCGTGGACGGAATGCGGCATCTGGGTGGACACGTAGACGGTGAGGTCGTGACCGTTTCCGTCGTCGCCCGGGATGGCCGCCACGGCGTTGCCCTCCATCGGCATCACGGCCACCCGTTGGTTGTCGAGGCGCAGCCGAACGACGCGGGCCGCCGTCGCCAGTGGATCGGGATCCGACGGGTCGCGCGATCCGGCAGCCAGGTTCGTGCCCAGCTCCTCGAACTGCAGGGGGGCGCCCGGAGCGAGTGCCTCCTCCATGTCCACCACGGCGGGCAGCGGGTCGTAGTCCACGACCACCTGCTCGGCGGCGTCCGCGGCCTCGGCGTCGGACTCGGCGATCACGATCGCGATCGGTTCGCCGACGAAGCGCACCTTGGCGGTCGCGAGCGGCGGCCTGGCACACGCCTGGTTCAGGACCATGAAGCCGTGGAACGGCTCGAGCCCCAGGTCGGCTGCCGTGAACACCGCCACCACGCCGGGTGCCTTCCGGGCCTCTTCGACGTCGACGCTGCGAAGGCGGGCGTGCGGGACGGTGGAGCGAACGAACGCCGCGTGCGTGAGGCCACGTACCCGGAGGTTCCCGATATAGGTCCCTTTTCCGGTCAGGAGGTCCGGGTCTTCGACTCGGAGGACGCGCGTGCCAAGGATTGAGCCGACCATGCGGGGCACCTTAGGCCGTCCCCGACGCCGATCGGTTCGGCCTGTGGCGCCTCCCGCCGGGCCCCGGAGCGTCCCCGGAGCCCCGGCGCTGTCACTCCCCCTCGCTACCGTGATGCACGTGCTCTCGCTTCACCGCGCGTCGCGAGGAGACCTCCTGGTCGGACGGCTCGCCGATGTCCTGGCGGTGCCGCCGGACGACCCCTTCGTCCGAGACGTCGTGGCGGTGCCGACGCGGGGCGTGGAGCGGTGGCTGACCCAGCAGCTCTCGCTCACACTCGGGGCGGCGCACGGGCGGGTGGACGGGGTCTGCGCCAACATCGAGTTCCCGTTCCCGGCGACGCTGATCGGCGCCGCCCTCGCCGCGGCGACGGGGGTCTCGGCGGAGGCCGATCCCTGGGCCCCCGACCGCGCCGTCTGGCCGCTCCTCGAGGTCGTCGAGGAACGGATCGACGAGAGCTGGATGGCGCTCGTCGCCGCTCACCTCGGTCGACGCGACGATGGGACCATCGACCCGGACCGGCGGTCACGTCGCTGGTCCACCGTCCGCCACCTCGCCGACCTGTTCGACCGTTACGGCGTCCACCGACCCGAACTCGTGCGGGCGTGGGCCGCTGGGGAAGACGTCGACGCGAGCGGTCGCCCCCTCCCTCCCGATCTCGCGTGGCAGGCCCCGCTGTGGCGGGCACTCCGGGAGCGGATCGGCGTGCCGAGCGCCGCGGAGCGCCTCGAACCGGCCTGCGCGATCCTCGCCGACCAGCCCGAGCTCGTGGATCTCCCGGCCCGGCTCTCGGTGTTCGGGCTGACACGGCTGTCGGCCAGCTACCTGGCGGTGCTGGTCGCACTCGCCGCCCACCGGGACGTGCACCTGTGGCTGCTGCATCCTTCGGAGGCGCGCTGGGACTCGACCGCCGCCGAACCCGTGCCGCCGCCCGGCCCCCGGCAGGCAACCGGGCACCGTGACCGCCGCGGCCATCCGTTGCTCGTCACCTGGGGCCGCGACGCCCGCGAGATGCAGGACGTCCTCATGGCCGGGATAGACCCAGCCAGCGTGGATCCGGCGGCGCCGGCAGCGCCGGCGCTCGCCGTCGAGGAAGAGGCGATCCCCGGCCCCACCCACCCGGCGACCCTGCTCGGCCTCATCCAGAGCGGGATCCGGGACGACCGCGAGCCGCCCGGATCGCTCTGGGCTCGGGCAGGAGGCGATCGGGCAGGAGGCGATCGGGACGGAAGCGATCGGGACGGAAGCGGCCCGGGCCCCGACCCCCGGCCGTTGCTCGACCCGGCCGACCGCAGTGTCGCCATCCACGCCTGCCATGGGCGGACGCGCCAGGTCGAGGTGCTGCGCGACGCGATCCTCGGCCTGCTCGAGGACGACCCGACCCTCGAGCCGCGCGATGTGATCGTCATGTGCCCAGACATCGATACCTTCGCC
>WQVT01000378.1 GCA_009785715.1 Acidimicrobiaceae bacterium
GTCGGCCGCCGCGCCGGCGACCCCGTGGCCCTCTACGCCGACGCCGGCCTGGCCAAGGACCTGCTCGGCTGGGTGGCCCGCTACGACCTCGACGACATCGTGACCTCGGCGTGGCGCTGGCACTCCACCCACCCCGACGGCTACGGCGACTGACCCCGCGAGAGACCGCCTCCCCGAGCTTCAGCGCGGCAGCAGCCGATCGGACACCAGCGGATGATGGAACTTGGGCGCGAAATCCGCCTCCCGGATCCCGATGTACTTGTGGAGCTGTCCGGGGGGCGTCACCACCGGGATCGGTCCGGCGGCCCGGCCGGGCTTGGGCAGGGGGTAGGCGGTGGCGTTGCAGCTGTGGAATCCGACTTTGCCCTCGACGCGTGAGATGACCTGATGGATGTGGCCGTTGAGGCAGGTGACGGAGGCGAAGCGCTTCAGATGGTGGAGCAGCTCCGGCGCATCGCCCGTGCCCCATCCCCATTTCGTGTACACGTCGAAGAGCGGGATGTGGGTGAAGACCACGATCGGCGTGTCGGACGAGAGCCCGGCGACGTCTTTGACGACCCAGGAGATCTGCTCGCTGCCGAGATGTCCCAGCACCTGCTGGCTCGTGGTGTTGACGAGCGAGATGAAGTGAACACCCTTGTGATCGAAGCTGTACCAGCCGGTCCCGACGGTCCCCGCGCCGAAGATCTTGAGGTAGGTCCTGCCGGTGCCGTCGATGGAGTCGTGCTCACCGGGGAGCGTGAAGACGTGGGGGGCCCTGATCGCGCTCATCATCTGCTTGGCCTGATCGAACTGTGCGACGGTGGAGAAGTGCGTGAGATCACCCGTGTGGATGACGAAGTCGGGTGCGTCGGGAAGGGCGTTGACGAGGTCGATCGATTGTTGGAATGTCTCGGCCACATCGGGATTCGGCTTGCCCTCGAAACCGAGATGGCTGTCGGAGATCTGTACGAAGCTGAAGTCCGCCTTCGTCCGGGGCGTCGATGCATCGGCGGTGAGCATTCCTGCGCCGAGCATTTCGGTGGTGACGACCCCGCCGCTGACGGCCACGGCGATGCCGGCGCCGGCCCATGCCGCATGGCGCAGGAACGAGCGCCGGCTGAACCCGTCGGGCACGTCGACTCGCTCCGCCGTCACCGGGTCACCACCACGGCGCCGACCATGAAGGGGTGGATCGAGCAGTGGTACGCAAACCGCCCGGGAGCCCCGAACGTCTTCCGGTAGACGTTGTGATTGTTGACCAACACCGGCGAGTTGCTGTGGTCGTAGAGGAAGAACACGGTGTGGGCCTCGTCGTCCCTGTTGGTCCAGGTCACGGTCGTGCCCACCCTGATCGAGATGACCGCCGGCGAGAAGGCGAAGTTCCGGATCGTCACCGAGTGGGTCCGGACGGGCGCCGTCGTCGGTGCGGCGACGTTCGCAGGCATGTGCATGGTCGTTGGGGCATGCAGAGTCGTTGGGGCCTGCAGGGTGGTCGGTGAGCTCGGCGCTGCGGCGGAGGGCGAGCCTCCTCCGCCACAGGCCGCCAGGCCGGCGGTGGCGAGGCCAACGGTCGTCAAGCCGCCGACCAGCGCCACCGCGCGACCCGTCAAGGGGCTGATGCGCATCTGATCGCGTTCCTTTCTTCGCCAGGGGGAGCGAACCACGCGGTTCCTCCGTCAGATACGCACGGGGGTTACAGGCGCCGGGATGCCCGGTGTGGTCAGTCCAGGTGTAACCCCCGTGCGTATCTCCTGCCGGGTATGTGGTTCCCCCCGGCGTCGCCCGATCGATACACCCGCCGCTCGTCTCGACGCGCCCCGGGGTCGGGGACCTTCCTTCGTCTGGTCGATGCCGACATGTATCCCGACCTTGACGCCGTCTACCGGGACAACGTCGAGGGCCTCTACCGGCTGATGTACGCCAGGGTGGGCAACCGGGCGGACGCCGAGGATCTCACCGCGGAGGTGTTCCGCTCGGCCATCGGCCGGCTGAGACTCGGTTCGTCAAGGGGCGAGGTCCGCTCGTACCTGTTGACCGCCGCCCGGACCGCGCTCGCCTCGCACTGGCGGCGCCGGCTGGGCCGGCCGGTGACCTACATCGACCCGGAGGCCGACGCCGAGCTGTTGTCCGAGGCGCCCACCGACGACGAGGTTTCGGACAGCCGGGAGCGAGCCATGCAGATCCTCGGCGCGCTGCCCGAGCGCTTCCGGCGGATCCTCGAATTGCGGTTCCTCGAGGCCTCCTCGATCAAGGAGGCCGCCGCCGAGATGAACGTGACGGTCAGCAACGCCAAGGTGCTGCAGCACCGTGCCCTGCAGATGGCCTCGCGTGTGGCTCTGGAGCTGGAGGAATGAGGCTCAGGCGCCGCCGGATCGCGAGCTTCGTCGACTCGTTGATCGAGGACCGTCGCCCGCGTCGCTTCAGGGCCGGCGACGAGGAGGTCGCCCTGCTCCAAACCGCCGTCATGCTCCGAGAGGCCCGGGGACCGCAGGCGCCGAGCCCACCGTTCGTCTCGGGTCTCCTGGAGGAACTGGCCTTCGCCCGCGCCGTCGGCAGCGACGGCGCGGGCACGACGCACACCCCTCGAGGCCACGCCGCCGGGCGCTCGAGACGTGTCGGAGCGCGACCCCTGGCCGCGGTCGTCGCCGCGCTCCTGACGGTGATCGCGGCGACCACCGCCATCGACCGGGGAGCGCTCGGCGGATCGACCGGCCACGCGAGCGAAGTGGTCGACGTGGCCCTGACCGACGCCTCCCACCGTCGTGTCGGCGAGATACGCCTTCTGTCGGGGGCACCCTCCTGGGTGCTGATGAACCTCGCCGGCGTCGCCTACGACGGGCCGGTCACCTGCCAGCTCGAGGGCGCCGACGGCACCGTGCTCCTGCGGAGAAGCTTCTACCTGAACGGCGGCGACGCCGCCTTCGCGCGGGTCATCCCGATCTCCCCCGGCGAGATCCGATCCGGGCGCATCGTCACCCCCTCGGGGACGGTGCTGGCATCGGCCGTCTTCGAGGGCCGGGGGCGTTGATCCGACGGCCTGATCAGAGCGTCAGCTCCGCCACCGCGTCGGCGACCGCGGCGTGGAGGCGGTCGTGGTCACCCACGTTCGCCGCCCGGTCGGTCCGGCAGCGCAGGACCCGCACGCCCCGTCCGGACCCGACGGAGCCGAGCGCGTCGACCAGCCCCTCCAAGGAGCCCACGTCCGCCGTCGACGCCCCATAGGCCCTGGCTATCGCCAGGAGATCACGGCGGTGGGGGGTCCCCCACAGCCGATCGAAGCGCTCCGGTGCGAACGCCTGGGCCTGTGGAAGGAACGAGAAGATGCCGCCGCCGTCGTTGTCCACGAGCACGTACGTGCAGTCGATCTCCCGCTCTGCGGCCCACAGCAGGGCGCCGGCGTCGTAGGCGAAGGCGAGGTCGCCGACGAGCGCCACCGTCGGCGTCCCCGAGAGCGCCGCCCCGATTGCGGTGGAGACCACCCCGTCGATCCCGTTCGCCCCCCGGTTCGACAGCACCCGGACCCCGGTGCGGGGGAGGGCGAACCACTCCAGGTCGCGCACGGGCATCGACGAGGAGGCGACCAGGATCGACCCCTCCGTCAGCGCGGCACAGGTGGCTCGGGCGATGGCGGGCTCGGTGAGCGCCATCGGACCGCCGGCGCCCGGGCCGTCGGCGCGGGTGGCGGCGTCGAGGGCGGCCTGCGCCGCGGCCTCCGCCCGCGCCCAACCCGCCGCCCAC
>WQVT01000379.1 GCA_009785715.1 Acidimicrobiaceae bacterium
ACTACGTGGAGAAGGTGCTCACCGATCGCCGCGCCTTGAGCCGCGCCTTGAGGCGCCGCACCTTGTCACTGGTCGATGGGGGTCAACGCTACGCCCGCCGGCGGAGGAGAGCCCGCCTTGTCCTGCCTCACTTGAGAGCAGCCAGCCTGCGGCTTATAGCTGTCCGTGACGAAGTGTTTGGCTGGAATCATCTCGACTTTGCCCTGAGGCGTTTTCGTATTAACGGTTTCGCCCTGCGCAATCGGAAGGTACATCACGAAACCCTTGAGCAAGTACAGCGTCCCCGGGCCGCCTTGCCCATTGCCCGGGACGTTGTAGGGCGGATTCGCGACCAACCAGTCGGCCCGGGCTACTAGGTTGCCCGGCTCAACGTAGACCCCTCCCGCTTCTTGGGGGTGAAGAGTTAGGTTTACTGTCACCGAAAACTCCTCGCCCCGCGTCCACTGGCGTTCATATCTTGCACCAATCGAGGCCCCGAGCGTGAACTGCCAACCAGCCGACACAAGTTTCTCGAATTTCGCCCCAACAGTGTACGAGGCCCAGACGTGTCCCTCCACACCCCACATGTTGCTGACCGTCGCGGTGCGCGTCCACTGCTGCGTATACGTCTCCGTGGCCTGGGTGCTATTGCAGAAGGTGTACCCGACCAGACGAGGCGACGCGAGGAAGGCGGGCAAGACGTGGTCGCCAGCGTGCGCGTGCGTTTGCGCGCTGCCGGCCGTGCAACCGGCGCCCGGGGGTGTTCCCGGAAGTCGGGTGTCTAACCACTCGCCGGCCTCGGCGCTATACACGAAAATCACGCCGTTCTTAGGGGGACTGGCGCCGTAATCCTGGCCTACGACGTAGGCGGTCCCGTCCGGCTGTGCTTTCAGGGCTTTCAGCGCATCCTTGTTGGCGACCCAGCCCGCCACGGTGAAACTGCAGGTCTTGTCCATCAGCGCCAACGCCGCATCGGTGTCCGTCTTGTCAGCAAGCGTCAGGGTGGCACCGGTCGTGCTCCCGGTGGCCTTAACAGAGCGGCCAAAGAGGTCGCTGAGAGTCCCCGATTCCCCTCCGGCTGAGATGGTGAGTATCGCGTCGGGCGGAATGTCGGGGCCGTAAACGCTGTAGATGTTGTCGGGCGTTAGCTTCGGACTGAGGTGATCGACCGTGGCCTCATCTTCGTGGGTGGTGCCGATGGCACTGAAGCTAGCGGCGATCACGGTTGGCCTAACCAACGAGATCGTGGCAAGCGCCTTTTGCCCGACCGCTACGCCGGGCTGGCCGGGCCAGGTCGCAAAGCAGCCAACCTCAGCCGTCGGCGCCTCCTCTTGTTTGGTCAGCGTGGGAGCCGTATTATTGGCTGTCTTGGCGATTAGAGTGTCTGAGTCAGAGATATCGCAGGCCACGGTGGACTTTTGGTTTCCGCCATCGTTGTACGGGTTGTTAACGTAGCCGCGCAAATAGACTTGCGGTGTGGTGTTGTTCACCTTGTACAGGAAACGAAGATTCGTACCGGATAGGCTCGACTTATTGTGCCTTCGGCAAAACTCGGCGGTCCCGGCGGTCACCTCCTTAGGGGGATCCTTGGTGTAGTCCGTGGCGCACACATTCCCCCCACCCGTCTCGTACTTGACATCCGTCAGGGTATAGCCCGGCGGGACGATCACTTTGACATTGGCCCATCCTTCCGACCTCCTCGTAGCAGGCTCCATCCGAAGGCTGGACACCGCCGGGTTCTCCGGCAAGCTCTGGCCGGTCGCGGCGGCGGCCTCCTCGGGGCCCCTGCGGCGACCGCCTCCACATCCGGCGAGCAGCGTCAGGCACGTGACCACGGCCGCCCCAGCGGCCAGCAGGACCAGCCAGCGCGGCGCGCCGGTCCGGCGCTGACGGTGATTGGGACCATCACACCGTTCGACGGTGTGCCATGTCGGTGGAGTTCGCATCTCCTACCTCCTTCTCCTGGCCCGAACCGTGGACTGCGCTGCTCAGTCACGGTCGAGGATACGCTCGCGCAGAGTGCTGTCAACCCACCTTTGCTTCACCCAACTACCGCAGCGAATCGAGACGCGGTCGACGCCAGTAGTGCACCTTCGAGTGGTCCATCCACGCCGGGATGCCGTGCTGCCACGACGATCTCACATGCGCTCCGGTCGTTTGTCGCGTGACTGAGGCGGCCAGGAGCTCTAATGCTCGCGGATCCGCGACCGGAGCGCGACAGCGATCAGCACGACAGACAGGGCGACAGCGCCGAACGCTGCGGCGCCGACGACGAGATCACCACGGCTTAGCGACCAGGCGCCCAGCGCCACCAAGGCGACACCGATCGCGAGGATGGTCACAGTAAGCCGAAGAGCCAGGATTGTGGCGAATAGCCCGAGCAGTGCAGTCAGAGTCCTTTGAGCACCGCAACCACGTGTCCGTAAGCGTACTCTGGGGCCGGCGGACCGAGCGATGGTGCGTGGCGCAGGCATAAACCCCCGCCCGGCTCCATGGAACACCTCCAACATCGGACTTCCCAACTGTCCGAGCGCCGGATGTTCCGGGTCGCTGCTGGCAATCTCAGGGAGCTTCACGGCCCAACCCGCATACGTCGGGTCGGCGGCCGGGATCGGCGACGTGGCCATGTGGGCGGTCCCCACTACCTGGGTCTTCCCCACCTCTCGACGCCCCGGACCCGCATACTTCCGAGCCGGGCCCACCTACCTCCCCGCCGTCTACTGCGCCGGGTTCCGCGCACAGCTGATCAGCCACACCACGTTCCGCGGATACCCGGCGGCGTGGTATCGCGGCTCCCACTGCCCTAAATGGGAACGCCGCCTCGACCCTGTCATGGCGCATCGGTCGCGAGTCATACGCGATCGCCGCCGACGGCCCCGCCACCCTCCGCCGCCACCTCGTCGAGTACATCGCGGCACACCTCGTTGCGCAAAGGTCACCCTGAGTAACGCCGACGCAGCAGCGGAGGACCTGCCCGCCCGCGTCACTGGACCTCGGATAGCCGCCGGTGAGCACGTTCGTAGACATTCGGCTGGCTACTGCCGACGGCATCCGGGTGGCGCAAGCCGAACGCGACAAACACCAGGAGCAGCCCGTCCCTATCTCGCTCTAGCGTCAGCACAGCGCCCCAGGGCGAGCGCCGGAGGTCATCCACCAGCGGGTCCGGTATCCGCGTCTTGACACACCGAGGGAGATCGACGCCATGATCGTCCTCAGCGCGACATGCCAGCAACTCGCTATGCCGTAAGCCGTTGCGCTCCTGAATCCGCAGCCGCCATCGATCGGCTTGCTGGCGTGCCTTCGTCGTCGCCGCAGACATGTCGTCGGCCCACACCAGGTCGTCGATCCGGACGCGCCAGACTGGCTCGCGTGCCACCGCCGATCAGGCGGGGCCAGTCGGAAGATCGCCGAACAGCTCGTCAAACTCCTCGTCGCTGACCGGCTCCGTGCCAAGACGCTGCCTGATCGCCGCGATGCTCGTGTCAGGCGCGAGAACGACAGTCCCGTCCTCGCGCTCCTCCAACAGCTCGTAGCGACCGCTCAGGGCGCCGGTTACCTCGACTGTCCGCGATTCATCCACGACCAGAAGTCTAGGACCAACTTTCCTTACCCTCTCTCACTGAGAAGCTGTTGACGTCGGGCGGTGGCGTCCGGCGCGGCTGGTTGGTTCTCGGGATCGGCGACGGGCTGACTCGCTTACGCACTGTCGACCGGTTTGTGGTCTGACGTTGCCTTG
>WQVT01000380.1 GCA_009785715.1 Acidimicrobiaceae bacterium
CCCGACAGCTTGAGCACGACCCGCTTCCACGGGGACTCGAGACCATGCCTGGAAACCGCAGGTTGCGAGGACACCGCAGCGTCGACGGCCCTGGCGGAACGCTCGGGATCGGACACGCTCATCGGGGTCCGCAGCGTAGTGGCTCGGGCGTAGCGGGAGCGGGGCGAGACTGGGGGTGGGTTGGGCCGGGCGAGGGCCCTCAGGCGCCGATCTCGGCCTGGGCGAAGCGGACCACCCGCGCCGATCCCAGGTACTGGGCCACACTCTGCTTGTCGTCCTTGGCGAAGGGCTGATCGACGAGGACCCCACCCGGTACCCGCTTGTACCAGCCGTTGAGCTTGCCCTCGACGATCTTCGGCAGTGCGGCTTCGGGCTTGCCCTCGTTGCGGGTTTCCGCCTCGATCAGGACCCGCTCGGCGGCAACCGCTTCGTCGGGGACCTCCTCACGGCTCAGATAGCCGGGCCGGGCGAAGGCGATGTGGACGGCGACGTCATGGGCGAGTTCGGCGTTGCCTCCCTCGAGCTCCACGAGGATGCCGTTCACTCCCCGCTCGTTCTGGATGTGGACATACGTGGACAGGAGGTTGCCGGACGCGGCGGCGAAGCGGACGACCTTGCCCAGCGCGATGTTCTCCTTCAGGGTGACGACGAGATCCTCGATCGCCGCCTTCTTGGCGTCGGCGGCGGACTCGCCCTCGGCCGCGACGCTGCGGGCGAGCTCGTTCACGAGGGCCACAAACTGCGGGGACTTGGCGACGAAGTCGGTCTCGCACTTGAGCTCCACCAGGGCCGCCGACGTGCCGTCGGGGGTGAGGGCCACGCCGATGGCGCCTTCAGAGTTGTCGCGGTCGCCCCGCTCAGCCATCTTGCCCAGGCCGCGCTCGCGCAGCCAGGTGGCCGCCTTGTCGAAGTCGCCGTCGTTCTCCACCAGGGCCCTTTTGGCGTCGAGGATACCGGCGCCTGTGCCCTCTCGGAGCTTCTTCACGTCTTGGGCGGTTACGGCTGGCATCGTTGCTCTACTCCTCGGTCGAGACGGGGGGTTCAGCGGCCGGCGCGGCGGCGGCTTGTGCCGCCTCGGGGGTTGCCGGTGCTGTCTCGGGGGTGGCCGGCGCTGCTTCGTCGTGTGCCGGTTCGTCCCCTGCGGGCTCCGGCGCCGGCGCCTCGGCGACGGGCGCCTCTGGAGCCGGGGCGGTCCGGGACCTGGACGGGGTGGGGGCATCGGCGGGGCCCGACGGTCCGTCGGCGGCGGCTCGACGTGCGGCCGCCAGGCGCGCCTCACGCTCCTGGGCGGCGAGCGCGGCCTGCCGGCGCGCCTCGCGCTGCTGCTCCGCGCGGCGGGCCTCCTCCTCCGGGTCGAACTCCGGTGCGGCGGGACCGCCTGTCGCCTGTGCGTTTGCCGCCGCACGCCGGGAGGCGATGAACCGCCCCTCCTCCACGGCGTCGGCGATCACCCGGCAGAGCAGGTTGCCGGCGCGGATGGCGTCGTCGTTGCCGGGGATCACGTATTGGATGAGATCGGGATCGCAGTTGGTGTCGACCACGGCCACGATCGGGAGGCCGAGCTTGTTCGCCTCGGTCACCGCGATGTGCTCCTTCTTGGTGTCGATGATGAACACCGCTTCGGGGAGCCGGGCCATGTTGCGGATTCCGCCGAGGTTGCGCTCCAGCTTGTCGAGCTCGCGGGTCAGGATGAGCGCTTCCTTCTTCGGCATGGCCTCGAAGTCGCCGGCGGCTCGCATCCGCTCGTACTCCTGCATCTTCTTCACCCGGCCGGCGATGGTGTTGAAGTTGGTCAGCATGCCCCCGAGCCACCGCTCGTTGATGTAAGGCATGCCGCACTGCGCGGCGTAACGAGCGATCGGATCCTGGGTCTGCTTCTTCGTCCCGACGAAGAGGATCGAACCGCCGTCGGCCACCAGATCCCGCACGTAGGTGTACGCGCTCTCGATCCGCTCGAGCGTCTGATTGAGATCGATGATGTAGATCCCGTTGCGCTCTCCGAAGATGAACCGCCGCATCTTCGGGTTCCAACGCCGTGTCTGGTGCCCGAAGTGGACACCTGCTTCCAGCAATTGCCTCATCGTGACGACAGCCATAACCTGCTCCTTCCCACCGGTTGGAATGTTCCCGGGCTGTACGCCGGCCAGCAGCCGGCGACCGTGGGCAACCCGAGAGCTTCGGGACCTCCGCCGTTCGGAGATCGGCGCCTATGTTAGCGCGGGCACGGTCGAATCCCGCCTCGCCGTGGCGCGGTGTGGGCCTTCTCACTCTGCACCGACGCGACGCCACCACGCCCCGTCGCAGGCCACCAATCCGGCCGCCTCGAGGTCGTCCAGCGCTGCGGCAACCGTGCCCAACGGGAGCCCGCTCGCCTCGACGATGCGATTGAGCGAGATGGACCGCCAACCGACGGCGGCGAGCACCCGGCGAGCCTCCTCACGGAGAGGACCCGCCGGTAGCGGAACGGGACCCGTGGCACCCGACGCCCCGCCGTCGACGGGGCCACCTCGAGGGGCAGACAGCGCCAGGGGGAGTCGGTGGGGACGCTGGTGGCGCCTTGCCGGCGGCCACGCCGTCACCCGTCCGAGCAGGTCGAGGACGTCTCCGGCGTGACGGACGGGTGCGGGGCCCTCGGTCAACAATTGGTTGGTGCCGGCGGAGGCCGGGCTGCGCACCGGCCCCGGAACCGCCGCAACGTCGATGCCCCGGGCGAGCGCCGCCTCCGCCGTGAGCAGGGAGCCACCCGTGGCGTGCGACTCGACCACCACGACGACGCGGCTCAGGGCGGCGATCACCCGGTTGCGGCTGGGGAAGCGCCACGCCTGGGCCGGCTTGCCGGGTGGCGTCTCCGAACAGACCGCACCCCGGCCGACGACCAGTTCCCAGAGCCGGGCGTGGCGGGGCGGGTAGGGCACGTCGACCCCGCTGGCCGCGACCCCGACCGTGCTGCCGCCCGCAATGCTGAGCGCGCCGGCGTGGGCGGCGCCGTCGATCCCGAGCGCCAGGCCGGAGATCACGCAGACCCCGGCAGCCGCCAGGTCGCGTCCGAGCTCGAACGCCGTCGCCCGTCCGTCGTGGGTTGCTTGCCGGGTCCCCACCAGTGCCACACAGGGGCGGTCGAGGTTGGTCAGGTCGCCCCGCCAGAACAGGACACCCGGTGGTTCGGGGTCGTCGGAGAGGACCGCCGGGTAGCGATCGTCGCCCCACCAGGTCACCCCGATCCCCGCCGCCCGGCACCGCGCCGCCAGGGCGGCGGGGTCCGTCCGCGCGGCTTCGTGGGCCCAGGGTTCACGCCGGCGATCGGCAGAGAGCCCGCGGCGGGGGTCGGGACGCCGGACCTCGCCCGAGCGGACCCGCTCCCAGGCCTCGCACGGGTCGCCCCCCTCCAGGAGGTCCACGAGCATTGCGGGCCCCATGCCGGGAAGTGAGGCGAGGGCGGCTGCGCACCCCGCTGCCCCCGCCGGCGGATCGGCCGGCGGATCGCCTGCCGTCTCGTCGCCTGCCGTTGGGTGGCCTGCCGTCGGGTCGCCTGCGGTCGGATCGCTCACCGGGGAACGTTCCGCGCTGCTTCGGGCCCGTTCGGGCCGACAAGGTCCCAACCGTCTCCCGCGGGTGGGTCGCCCCGCAGCTCAGCCCGCAGGGCGAGCGCCGTACGGACGTGGTCTGCGGCCACCGGCCCCTCGTGACCGGCCAGATCGGCGACCGTCCGGGC
>WQVT01000381.1 GCA_009785715.1 Acidimicrobiaceae bacterium
GTCGTCCTGTCCTCTCGCAGAGCCCCCTCGTTCGACCTCTGGCGCTGGCGAATGGCCGACCTCTTGACCGAGATCGGCCCCGACGACCTGAGATTCCGGTCGTGGGAGGTCGAGGAGCTGTTCGTGCACCACTACCACCAGCGCCTCCGCCCCGAAGACCTGGCCGAGTTGGCGCGGCGCACGGATGGCTGGGCGGCCGGGCTGGCGCTGTTTCACCTCGCCACCCGCAACAAGACCCCCTCCGAACGCCGACGGGTCCTCGATTCGCTCTCCACCCGCCAGCGTGACACCCGCGAGTACCTGACGCGCAACGTGCTCGCCGAGTTGGACGACGACCGACGCGACTTCCTGATCCGCACGAGCGTCCTCGGGCGGCTTTCGGGCCCCTGGTGCGACGACCTGCTCGGCCGCGACGACAGCTCCCAGGTGCTCTCCGGGCTCGCCGAGCGCCACCTGTTCCTCGTCAGCGACGACGGTGGGGTCACCTACCGGCAGCACGAGGTGCTCCGCTCCTACCTCGAGGAACTGTTGGTGGAGCAGGTCGGCGAGGCTGCCACCCGCACCCTCTATCAGCTGGCCGGCCCGATCCTCGAAGCCGGCGGAGCACACGCCGAGGCGCTCCGGGCCTACTGCCGCGCCGAGGATTGGGTGGCCGCCGACCGTCTGCTCGGGCGGTCCGGGGATCGGGTCTTCGATCCGCTCGGGCCGTGGCTCGGACCGTTGCCCTCGGCGATCGCCGACCACGACGCCTGGCTCTTGCTCGCCACCGCCCGCGCCCAGGTGCGCTCCGGTCACTGGGCGGCGGCAATCGCCAGCTACCGCCGCGCCGAGGCCGCCGCGGTCGGTGCACTCGTGGCCCGCACGGCGCAGGAGGAACGCTTCCGCCTGGCGGGCTGGATGGACCCGGGCTCTGCCGCCCCCCACACCGCCGCCGGCCTGCTCCGCCGGGCCATGGAGCGGGATCCGTTGGGAGTAGCCCACGAGCTGGAGGAGGCCGGCGGTGCCGGTCGCGACGCCGCAGGCGCCCTTCTCCCCCTCGCCGGCGAGCCGAGGCTGGCGAGCGGGTTCGCCCTCTTCCTGGCAGGCCACGTCCGGGACGCGGCGGCCAGCCTTTCGAGTGCGGCCGACAACCTCGACCACGACTCGGTCCTCTCCCGCTGGGGCGCCTTCTTCGGCGCCCTCCTGCGAAACCTGGTCGGCGACCCGTACAACGACCTCCCGGCTTCTCTCGACGCCCTCGAGGACAGCGCTCCCCCGTGGCTCGGACGACTGCTCCGTCAACTCGTCGCCGGGCCGTCCCCCGATCTCGCGACCCAGGTTGCGGCCGCCCGGATCGACGCCGCCGACACCCAGAACCCCTGGATCGATCTCGCGCTGTGCCTCGTCCAGAGTCTGGTCCAGTGCCTGACCGGCGAGCTCGAGGCGGCGGTTGCCGGCTACGACGAGGTGGCGGAGTCGGCCAGGAACCTGGATGCGCCGGTGCTCGCCAGCTGGGCCGCGGCCGGAGCGGCGCTGACCGCCGCCGCCTTCGATCCCTCCGCCGCGGCAGCCAGGGCGGAGGCAGCGGCGAAGGCGGCCCGAGTGGTCGGATGCCCCGGCGCCGCCTGCCTCGCGCTGCTGGTCTCCGCCCGCCTGGCCGGGTCGCCGGAGTGGGAGCAGGCGGCCCGCTCGTTCGAAGACGACGGTGCACTCCACATGGCGCCCGCCGTGGCCTGTTACCTGGACCGCATCGTCCCGGCCGGAGGTGTCTCGACCACCACGCCGTTGCACGACCCGACCCACGCCGATCCCGGAGGCCCCGGTCCCCCGTCGAGCTCAGTATCCGGAGCGGGAGCGGCCAGCAATGGCGCGGGCGTACTCGCAGGGCACGGACGTCACGCGCCCCGGATGCCGATCGCCCCGGTGCTGTCCCGGCCCTCGGCGCCCCAGGGAGGCAGGGCCAGTAACCCGGCGCGTGCCTCGGTGCAAGACCTGGTCGACGCAGCCAACGCCTTGGCTTGCCCGCTCGACGCCTTCCTCCCGGCCGAGCCGCCGGCCGACGCCGCGCGTCCTTTGCCCACCCATGGCAGCGAACCGCCGCTCCAGATCCGCAGGGACGGGGAGCCGCCGCTCGTCGAGGTCCTGTGTCTCGGCTCGTTCGCCCTCGTCGTGGACGGCCGCACGCTCGAGGTCAGTGCGGCCAAGCCGAGGTTGCGGTCGCTGCTCTACCGGTTGGCCCTCGACACCGGCCGCCCCGTCCACCGGGACCAGCTGCGAAACGCCCTCTGGCCGGACGACAACGAGCGCACCGGAACGCGGAACCTGCAGGTCGCCGTGTCGGCGCTCCGCCAGCAGCTCGACCACCTGGGCGGGCCGGGGGTGGGCACGATCGTGGCCCGACGTGGCGATGGGTACCTCCTCGACCCGGGGGCGGGCGGCAGTGACCTGCGACGCTTCGAGGATGCGGCGGAGCAGGGGCGACGGGCTCGCCGCCGCGGCCAGCGCAGCGAGGCCACCGAGGCGCTGCGCGCGGCCCATGCCCTCTATCGCGGCGAGCTGCTCGCGGACGAGGGGATGAGTGAGTGGGTACTCGACGAACGGGAGCGCGTCCGCCTCCTGGCCGCCGAGACCGCCCAGCTCCTCGCGGACTGCCTGCTCGAGGACGGCGACGCGGCAGGCGCCGTCGAGGTCGCCGAGCGCGGGGTGTGGATCGACCGCTACAACGACCGGCTATGGCGGGTGATGATCGAGGCCCATGAACGCAACGGCAACCTGGCCGCTGCCGCCCGCTGCGCCAGGCAGTACACGACCGTCCTGGACGAGCTCGGGGTGGCCGGCGAGATGGCCGCCGAACGCTGAACCGCCGACCCGGGTCGGAAGCGACCAAACCGGCGGGTCGGCAACGGGTAGAACCTGAAGATGCCCGCAGCCCTCTCTCCCTCGGAACAACGGAGGGCCGTCCTGCTGGCGCGTGGCAAGCGCCGGGCAACCGGGCTGCTGCTTGTGGCCACGGCCGTCTTCATTGTCTCGACCGTGCTCGTCGGACGGGCGTCCTGGCTGGCGTGGGTGCAGGCCGGGTCGGAGGCGTCGATGGTCGGCGCCCTCGCGGACTGGTTCGCCGTGACCGCCCTGTTCCGACGGCCGCTCGGTCTGCCGATCCCCCACACCGCCATCGTGGTCGAGCGGAAGGACCGCTTCGGCGAGACCCTCGGCGCCTTCGTGCAGGAGAGCTTCTTGAGCCCGGAGGCGGTGAGCGACCGGTTGCGGTCCGCCGCCGCCATTCCGCGTGCCGCGGCGTGGCTCGCCGATCCGGTGCGTGCGGACGACCTCGCCGGGAGGTGTCTCGAGGGCCTGGCCAACGCCGCCGAGCTGGCCCGTGACGACGACGTCCATCAGCTTCTGGCCACGCTGATCGGGCAACGCCTGGACCAGATCCCACTCGCCCCGATGGCCGGCCGGGTGCTCGAACAGATCCTGGCCGAGGGCCGGCACCAGCCGCTGCTCGACAGCGCCCTGGCCGGACTGGCTCGCTGGCTGCCGACCCAGCGGCCGACCCTCCGCGGCCGGATCGGCGAGCGCGCCCCCTGGTGGATGCCCGACTTCGTCGAGGAAAAGCTTGCCGAGCGCTTCGTCAACGAGGGGGCCGAGCTCCTCGAGGCGATGGCGGCCGACCGCGAGCACCCCCAGCGGGTGGACCTCGACGCCTGGCTGCACACCCTCGCCGACAAC
>WQVT01000382.1 GCA_009785715.1 Acidimicrobiaceae bacterium
AAGATGAGCCACAGGCCGATCAGGAGGGCGAGCGTGAGCAGGGTCCCCACGGGGAAGGCGAGCACCACGATTCCGGCAATCACCCCGAGCAGGCCGGTCACCACCAGCCAGACCCTTGTCCCGCCCGACGCCACCATCAGCCCGCCGGTGAACTCGATGATGCCGACGATGATCCAGAACACCCCGACGAGCGTCGCCACCAGCAACAACGTGATGTGGAGGTGGCGGATCAGGTACAGGCCCACCAGCATGAGCAACACGCCGACGACCGCCCAGAGCACGCGGTCATGAGCCGACTGATCGGTGAGGGATCGGATCAGGCGGAAAAGCCCGGAAAGAAAGAACTCGACGCCGATCAGGATCGCCAGCAACACGAGCGAGGTGCCCGGGTCGATGGTGACCAGGATCCCGAGGATCGTCGTCATCGCGCCCAACGCGAAGGCCATCTTCCAGGAACGTGCGACCTGTCCGATCTGATCCTTCGGGTCGGGCATTGACGAATTCGGACCGCTGAATCTCGAAGACATGTTTTCGTCCCCCCGCGGTGAACTATACCCGCCCCTTTTGTCCAACTCCGTCATGTGTCGAGCTTGGTGACCGCCTCGAGGGAAGCGGTCACCAAGCCGACGCCAGAGTTGTTAGTCGAGGTCGAAGCGGTCGAGGTTCATGACCTTGTCCCACGCAGCGACGAAGTCATTGACGAACTTCTCTTGCCCGTCCTCGGAGGCGTACACCTCGGAGATGGCACGGAGCTGGGAGTTGGCGCCGAAGACGAGGTCGACGGCGGTCGCCGTCCACTTCTGCGTCCCACTGGCCCGGTCCTTGCCGTCGTAGACGTTCGGCTCGTTGACCGAGGGCGTCCAGGCGGTGTGCATGTCGAGCAGGTTGGTGAAGAAGTCGTTCGTCAGCGTGCCCGGCCGGTCCGTGAACACGCCGTGTGCGGACCCGCCGTGGTTGGCCCCGAGCGCACGGAGCCCGCCGACGAGGACCGTCATTTCCGGAGCGGTCAGCGTCAGCATGAAGGCCCGCTCCACGAGGGCGTGCTCGGCGGGAAGCTTCGAGCTGGAGCTCTCGTAGTTCCGGAAACCGTCGAAGCGCGGCTCGAGGACCTCGAACGACTCCACGTCCGTCTGCTCCTGGGAGGCGTCGGTGCGACCGGGCGTGAACGGCACGGTCACGTTGTGCCCGGCGTCCTTCGCCGCCTTCTCCACGGCGGCGACGCCACCGAGGACGATCACGTCGGCGAGCGAGACGTTCTTGCCCGACGCCTGCTGGACCTCCTCCAGCTTCGAGATCACGGTGGAAAGCTCGGCGGGGCTGTTTGCCTCCCAGCTCTTCTGCGGCTCCAGGCGGATCCTGGCCCCGTTGGCGCCGCCACGGAGGTCGGTCCCCCGGAAGCTGGACGCCGCGGCCCACGCGGTGGAGACGAGCTGGCTGACCGACAGGCCCGAATCGAGGATCTTCGCCTTGAGCTCTGCGACGTCCGCGTCGCCGATCAGCGCGCCCTGGTGCGCCGGCACCGGGTCCTGCCACAGCTGGGGCTCGGCAACCCAGGGGCCGAGATAGCGGGTGATCGGGCCCATGTCACGGTGCAGCAGCTTGTACCAGGCCTTGCGGAAGGCATCCGCCAGCTGGTCGGGGTTCTCGTGGAAGCGCTTGACGATCTCCGAGTAGATCGGGTCCACCCGCAGCGCCAGGTCCGAGGTCAGCATCATCGGGGCGACCTTCTTGGACGCGTCGTGCGCATCCGGCACGGTTCCCTGCGCCTCGGGGTTGGTCGGACGCCACTGCTTCACGCCGGCCGGGCTCTCGGTGAGCTCCCACTCGTACTTGAGGAGGTTGTCGAGGAACCCGTTGTCCCACTGGATCGGGTTGTCGGTCCAGGCGCCCTCCGGCCCGCCGGTGACGGCGTCGTCACCCGAGCCGGTGCCGAACGTGTTCCGCCAGCCGAGGCCCTGCTGCTCGAGCGGGGCGCCCTCGGGCTCCGGTCCGATGTATTCGGCCGGGTTCGCGGCGCCGTGTGCCTTGCCCACCGTGTGGCCGCCGACGATGAGGGCGACCGTCTCCTCGTCGTTCATCGCCATCCGCTTGAACGTCTCCCGGATGTCACGCGCGGAGGCGAGCGGGTCCGGGTTGCCGTTGGGGCCTTCCGGGTTGACGTAGATGAGGCCCATCTGCACGGCGCCGAACGGCTCTTCCAGTTCCCGGTCGCCGTGGTAGCGCTCGTCTCCGAGCCAGGTGTCCTCTGGGCCCCAGTAGATGTCGTCCTCGGGCGACCAGATGTCCTCACGGCCGAATCCGAAGCCGAAGGTCTCGAAGCCCATCGACTCGTAGGCGGCGTTGCCGGCGAAGATGATCAGGTCCGCCCAGGAGATCTTCTGGCCGTACTTCTGCTTGAGCGGCCAGAGCAGGCGGCGCGCCTTGTCGAGGCTCGCGTTGTCCGGCCAGCTGTTGAGGGGGGCGAAGCGCTGCGCGCCCCGGCCGCCACCGCCGCGGCCGTCGTGGATGCGGTAGGTGCCCGCGGCGTGCCAGGAGAGCCGGATGAAGAACGGCCCGTAGTGGCCGTAGTCGGCCGGCCACCAGGGCTGCGAGTCCTTCATCAGCGCGAACATGTCCCGCTTCAACGCCTCGACGTCGAGGGACCCGAACTCCTTCTTGTAGTCAAAATCCTTGTTCAGCGGATTGGACAGGGGTGAGTGCTGATGGAGGACCCGCAGGTCCAGCTGATTCGGCCACCAGTCTTCGTTCGTCCTCGGCGGATGTGAGCTGGGAGTTTCGCTGCTGTCAGACACGACGGTCCTTCTCCTCTTTCACTGGTTTCCCTGCAATGGCTGGTATTAGAACGTCTGCAGGCGCTACGCTACCTACAGAGTTAGAATGGGTCAAGAGAGAGAACAGCTCCAAGCGAAAGAAGTCGGGGAGGGAACCATCAGCGAGTTGGTCCAGCGGTTGAGGGACCGGGGGTGGCGGCTCACGGCCCAACGGAGAGTGGTGGCCGAGGTCTTGACCGGAGAGCACATCCACCTGACGGCCGAGGCCGTCTACGGGCGCGCCCAGGAGCTCCTGCCGGAGATCAGCCTCGCCACCGTCTACAACACCCTGAACGAGCTGGTGGACATGGGCGAGCTGCACGAGGTCTCCACCGGTGACGGCCCGAAGCGCTACGACCCGAACACCACCGTCGCCCATCACCACCTCTACTGCGTCGAGTGCGGGGCTCTGCGCGACGTGCACCCCGAGGGCACCGATCGCCTGCTCCTCCCCCCGAGCCAGCTGCACGGCTTCGAGATGCACGACGTCGACATCGTGTTCCGGGGGCGTTGCCCCGACTGCGCCGCCGCGGCGGACCGTAGCGCCGGGCTCTAGCGTCTGGGTGGGCGGTCTACCCCGGGAGCTCGCACCACTGCTCCCCGTTGCCGCCGGGGTTCAGACTCCAGGACCAGTCCACGTTCCCGGCAGGGTTGCCGGTGTTGTAGGAGTACACGCCGACACTGCCGCTCGGGCACGCGTTGTTCGGGAACACGCACCCAACGATGTCGAAGGTCTGCCAGTTGCCGCCCATGGTGTAGCCCGGGGTGAACGCGTAGTGGTAGAGGCCCGAGCCGTCGTTGAACGGCAGCCTGTTCCCGTTGAGCGGCACGGTGCCGGTGGGGCAACCGCCCTGATACACGTAGCCGGAGGCGGAGGCAATGTCGCCGCCGGCCCAG
>WQVT01000383.1 GCA_009785715.1 Acidimicrobiaceae bacterium
AGATCCCGCGGTTGGTCCCGCAGTCCTCCTCGCGGATGATCAGCTCCTGGGCCACGTCCACCAGCCGGCGGGTCAGGTAGCCCGAGTCGGCAGTGCGCAGCGCCGTGTCCGCGAGACCCTTGCGGGCGCCGTGGGTGGAGATGAAGTACTCCAGCACCGACAGGCCCTCCCGGAAGGAGGACAGGATCGGGCGGGGGATCATCTCGCCTCGAGGGTTGGACACGAGGCCCTTCATGCCGGCGATCTGACGGACCTGCTGCGGGTTCCCTCGGGCCCCGGAGTCGACCATCATGTCGAGCGGGTTGTAGGCGATGGCGTGGAGGGCGTCCTCCATGGCGCGCCCCACCTCCGAGTTGGCGGAGGTCCAGATCTCGATCTCCTTCTGCCGCCGCTCGTCGTCGGTGATGATGCCCCGCTTGAACTGAGCCTCGGCCTTCTGCGCCTCGTCCTCGTAGCGGGCGATGATCGCACCCTTGGTGGGCGGCGTCTGCACGTCGTTGATCGAGATCGTGAGGCCGGACTGCGCCCCGTAGCGGAAGCAGAGGTCCTTGATGTTGTCGAGCGCCTCCGCCACCGCGTAGCGGGGGTAGCGCTCGGCGAGGACCTCGACGATCGAGCCGATCGACCGGTTCCGCTTCCCGACGATGTCGTTGACGAAGGGGAAGTCATCCGGCAGCGTCGTGTTGAAGATGATCCGGCCCGGCGTGGTCTGGATCTCGTCGTAGCTCCGGGCCGCGCCGAACACCTCGGCTTCGGCGTCGGCGGCGTTGGCGACCGTCGGGACCTCCGCCTCGAGATCGACCGGAAGATCAGCCTCCGCCACGGCCCCGCCCACGACGGTGACGGGGCGGCGCCACACCACGCGGGCGTGGAGGTCGACGTCGCCGTTCTCGTAGGCGTAGAGCACCTCGTGGAGGTGGCGGAACACCCGGCCCTCGCCCTTGGCGCCCTCTTTGACGAGCGTCAGGTAGTAGGCCCCGAAGACCATGTCCTGGGTCGGGGTGACGATCGGGCGGCCGGTGGCCGGCGAGAGGATGTTGTTGGCCGAGAGCATGAGGATGCGGGCCTCGGCCTGCGCCTCCGCCGAGAGCGGAAGGTGGACGGCCATCTGGTCGCCGTCGAAGTCGGCGTTGAAGGCGGTGCACACGAGCGGGTGCAACTGGATTGCCTTGCCCTCGACCAACACCGGCTCGAAGGCCTGGATGCCGAGGCGGTGAAGAGTGGGCGCCCGGTTCAACAGCACCGGGTGCTCTTTGATCACCTCTTCGAGCACATCCCAGACCTGGGAGCGGCGCCGCTCGACCATCCGCTTGGCGGACTTGATGTTCTGGGCGAGCTCCAGGTCGACCAGGCGCTTCATCACGAAGGGCTTGAACAGCTCCACGGCCATCTGCTTGGGCAGACCGCACTGGTGGAGGCGGAGGGTGGGGCCGACGACGATGACCGAACGGCCCGAGTAGTCGACGCGCTTGCCGAGCAGGTTCTGGCGGAACCGGCCCTGCTTTCCCTTCAGCATGTCGGAGAGGCTCTTCAGCGGGCGGTTGCCCGGGCCCGTGACGGGCCGCCCACGGCGCCCGTTGTCGAACAGGGCGTCGACGGCCTCCTGCAACATCCGCTTCTCGTTGTTGACGATGATCTCGGGGGCGCCGAGGTCGAGGAGTCGCTTCAGGCGGTTGTTGCGGTTGATGACCCGGCGGTACAGGTCGTTCAGGTCGGAGGTGGCGAAGCGGCCGCCGTCGAGCTGGACCATGGGCCGCAGCTCCGGCGGGATCACCGGAACGGCGTCGAGGATCATCGCCCGGGGGTCGTTCGCCCGCCGGCCGCTCTCGTCGCGGCGGTTGAAGGCGGTCACGATCTTCAGCCGCTTGATGGCCTTCTGGCGGCGCTGGACCGACAGGGGGCGCTTGCCGTCCTCGGGGTCGATGGCGGCCCGCAGCTTGACCTCTTCGGCGTCGAAGTCGATCTCGGCGATCAGCTGGGCGATCGCCTCGGCGCCCATGCCGCCCCGGAAGTAGTCCTGGTAGCGGTCGCGCAGCTCACGCCAGAGCAGCTCGTCCTCGATGATCTTGCGGGAGTGCAGGTTGCGGAACTCGTCGAAGCTCCGCCGGACCAGGTCGAGCTCGGCCTCGGCGCGCTCGCGGATGGCCGCCAGCTCCCGGTCGACCTGGCGCTGCCGGGCCTTGATCTCCGAGTCCTTGGCGCCGTCCGACTCGAGCTGCGCCAGCTCGGCCTCGAGGGCCTTGAAGCGCTTGTCCAGGTCGACGTCACGACCGCGCTCGATCTCGGCCAGCTCCTCGAGCATCTCGGCCTCGAGGTTGGGCAAATCCTCGTGACGCTTCTCCTCGTCCACGAAGGTGACGAGGTTGGCGGCGAAGTAGATGACCTTCTCGAGCTGCTTGGCCTTCAACTCCTCGCGGGCTTCGGTGCCCATCAACAGATAGGCCAGCCAGCTGCGGGTGCCCCGCAGGTACCAGATGTGCACGACCGGGGCGGCCAGCTCGATGTGGCCCATGCGCTCGCGACGGACCTTGGAGCGGGTGACTTCCACTCCGCAGCGCTCGCAGACGATGCCGCGGAACCGGACCCGCTTGTACTTCCCGCAATAGCACTCCCAGTCCTTGGTGGGACCGAAGATCTTCTCGCAGAAGAGGCCGTCCTTCTCCGGACGGAGCGTGCGGTAGTTGATGGTCTCCGGCTTCTTGACTTCGCCATGCGACCAGTTGCGGATCGAGTCCGCCGTTGCCAGCCCGATGCGAAGCTGATCGAAGTTGTTCACGTCAAGCATGTGGTTTAGTAACCCCTCTCGGCGGCGCGGCGGGCGTCGTCCTCGTCGGAGCCTCGCTCCGGCCGGCTGATGTCGATCCCGAGCTCCTCGGCGGTGCGGAACACGTCCTCGTCGAGCTCGCGCATCTCGATCTCCTCACCGGAGGTCGAGAGGACCTCGACGTTCAGGCACAGCGACTGCATTTCCTTGATCAGGACCTTGAAACTCTCGGGGATCCCGGGCTCGGGGATGTTCTCCCCCTTGACGATGGCCTCGTAGACCTTGACTCGGCCGAGGACATCGTCGGACTTGATGGTGAGCAGCTCCTGGAGGGCATAGGCGGCGCCATAGGCCTCGAGCGCCCAGACCTCCATTTCGCCGAACCGCTGACCACCGAACTGTGCCTTTCCACCGAGGGGCTGCTGGGTGATCATCGAGTACGGACCGGTCGAACGGGCGTGGATCTTGTCGTCGACCAGGTGGTGGAGCTTCAGCATGTACTTGTAACCGACGCTGATGGGGTTGTCGTACGGCTCGCCGGTGCGGCCATCGAAGAGCGTGGCCTTGCCGTCGGGGCCGATCAGCCGCCCGTGGTCCCCGATCGTTTCGTCGTCGGACTGCGGGGTCAGCGTCTCGAAGATGTGCTGGATAGTCGGGTGCCGGCCCGACTTGGCCTCCTCGTCCCAGTGGGCGCCGTCGAAGACCGGCGTGGCGATGTGCACCGCCGGCCGCGCCGCCGGGAGGGTCTTGCGCACGATCCCGTCGCCGCCCTCGGTGACGTATTCGTTGCCGTCCCACCCCCAACGGGCCGCCCAGCCCAGGCTGGACTCGAGGATCTGGCCGACGTTCATCCGGCTCGGCACGCCGAGCGGGTTCAGGATGATGTCGACCGGCGTCCCGTCCGCCAGGTGGGGCATGTCCTCGACCGGCAGGATCTTCGAG
>WQVT01000384.1 GCA_009785715.1 Acidimicrobiaceae bacterium
AGACCGTCATGGCCGCCGCTGCTGGCGCGCTAGTCGTACTTCTGGTGCTTCTCCAGGTGCCCGCTTGGGCCGTTGTGGTCATTTTTGGTGTGCTGCTCATCTACGTAGCGAACGCTGGCATTCACCGCCGCACCTAGCTCACCCGGTCTGAGGTGGTGAGCAGCCGCTTCCTGTTCCAACCAGTCCACGAGCGGTCCGATCAGCCCCTCCCATCCCTTGTAGGCCGCCGTGGCGGCCGGCACGGTGGCGAGCGTCGAGGCAAGGGCGTCCGCCGCCCCCGGACGGTTGGCGACCAACTCGCCGAGGCGGGTGACGTAGGTGTGGATCGTGAAGGTGACCGCCGGTCGTTCGGTGATCCGCCGCAGGGTCTGGCGCTCCACCCTGAACCACAGGCGCTCGCCGAGATCCTCGGCCGTTTGGCCGCCGGCGGGGGATGCGGGGTCCGGGAGGTGCAGCTCGGGCGAGTCGAGCAACGTCCAGTTGAGCCGCCAAACGGGCCGCTCCACCTCGAGACGGTCGAAGAACCCGTCCACCGGACCCGCCAGCTCGTCGCCGTAGCCGGGCACGGGCTCGTGGATGCCGGCGACGTCGAGGCCGAGCTTGGAGGCCGGGTCCCACCGGCTCGGGAAGCAGACACAGGCGGCCGTCAGGATCCACGAACCCTCCCGCCGCTCCAGGAGGCACAGGTCCTCCTGCACCAGGCAGGCTGCGGCCTCCAGCGGATGAGCAGTGGTCGGGTCGCCGATTGAGGCGCTCGCCCGATCGCAGACCGTTCCGTCCGACAGGTTGGTCAAAATGCCCGGATGCCAACGCCCGAGGTTCGCGACCACCGCGTCGAATAGCTCCCGACCGGCCGTCTCCGATCCGGGCAGCGCCACCGATACCCGGCCGTGCGCCTCCTGGAGCAGGCGCCCTTTCTCTCGCAGCTCGACCTCTCGCCGTTCGTCGATCTCCAGCCAGTCGGCGAGGTCGAGCGGTCGGAGCCCCATGCGCAGACGCCATGGACGCCCGTCAACGGGAAAGTACGCCACGGTCAACCCTCGCTTACCTCGGTCGGCCTCGCTGAATCTCCCGCTGCGGGGGATCTTCCACGGCGACATGCCCCGGCTCACCTCGGGAGGCCAGCGCCAGGAGTATCTGGTCCATCTGCTCCGAGAGCTGATCGAGTTTGGCTGCCAGGTGGTCTCGCTGGGCCCTCGCTTCGGCGAGGTCGTTGCGCAGCTGTTCGCGCTCGGCCTCAACCTTGCCGGCCGCCTCACCGACGAAGTAGCTGGCCACGGTGGCGGTCAGGACGCCGATGAGGCCGATGCCGGCCAGCATCAGGAGCACCGCGACTCCTCGTCCGATGGGGGTAACGGGTGATATGTCGCCATAGCCGACCGTTGCGACGGTGACGATCGCCCACCAGAGTCCGTCACCCAGGTTCTGAATGCTCGAGCCGTGAGCACTCCGCTCGGCGACCGTGACGACGCCGGCGGAGGCGAGGATGATGACGCCGATGGCGGGCAGCACGAAGTGCAGACCCTGGTGAGTGGCCACCGACTTCACTCGGACTCCGCCCCGTTGCACCAGGATCCCGACCCGGCCCAGTTGGGTGATGTGCGCCAGCCTGATCGGGCGGAGGAACGGGACGGCGACGATGAACAGGTCCAGGAGGTGGGTGCCGACGAACTTCCACCGGTTGGGAGCCAGGTAGAGCTTGATCAGGTACTCCAGCGCAAACAACGCCCAGACCGTGTAGTCGACGATGGCAATCGTCTCGGCGACCGATCCGTGAACGGGCCAGATGAGCGGCACCACCAGTACCGGGATCCACAGGGCGGTGATCACCAACATGGGCAACTCGACGACCGCGGTGAAGCGGTCGAGGGCTTGCTGGTTCCGACGTAGGAGGCCGATGCCGGAGGCGTGCTTTCCGCTCTCACCCACCACCACGCAGGCTACGCCTGTGGTGGTAGAGGCGGAAACGGTCGCTTGATCCCCCTCCTTGTTAAAGGTTGTATACGAACCTTTAACAAGGAGACCCGTGTCAAAGGTTCTGCGCCGCCATTGGACCACCGACCTCTCGGGGCCTTCACGTGCCGATCGTCGGTCGTGTGACTACGAAGCGTATCTACCAGACCTGCTCGTCGACCGCCGATTCACCTTCGGGGCCGAGGTTGCCGCCGACGTGGCTGAGGCTGAAGCGGCCATCGCTCGCCTGAACGTCGAAGCGGCGGCGCTCATCGACACCGAAGCTCTGGCTCGGATCCTCCTTCGAGCAGAGGCGGTTGCCTCCTCCCGGATCGAGGGTTTGGAGGTCGGGGCAAGACGCCTCCTCCGAGCGGAGGTCGTGCAGGGACTCGCCGAGACCCCAGCCGACGTCACGGCCACTGAGGTCCTCGGAAACATCGGCGCGATGGTCTATGGCATCGTGCGCATCAACGGGGGCGACACCATCACGCCCGAGGTGCTGCTCGAGATTCACTCGCGGCTCCTCGCCGGACGAGGCTCGAACGCTACGGGCGCTTCCGCGAGCAGCAGAACTGGATCGGGGGGAGCCCCTACAACCCCTGTTCCGCCGCTTTCGTGCCCCCTCCTCCCGAGTTCGTGGAGGAACTCGTCGCCGATCTGTGCGCGTTCTGCAACGACGACTCGTTGCCAGCGGTCGCCCACGCAGCCATCGCTCACGCTCAGTTCGAGACCATCCACCCGTTCGTGGATGGCAATGGAAGAACCGGCCGGGCGCTGATCCATCTCGTCCTCCGTTGACGAGGGCTCGCTCTGAGGATCCTCCCTGCTTTCTCGTTGGTCCTGGCGACGTGGTCGAAGTCCTACATCGATGCGCTCGATGCCAGCCGGTACCGGGGCCCCGCCACCGGCAGGGACGCAAGCGCCGGCACGAACCGCTGGATCGCCGGCTTTGCCGGCGCCTGTCTCCGCGCCGTCGCCGACGCAGAGGTGTTCGAGCACCGGGCCCGGGACATGCAACGGTCGTGGAGACAGCGGGTCCCGAAGGTGCGCAAGAACTCCGCAACGGACCTCCTCCTCTCCGCGCTCCCCGGAGCTCCCGTGATCACGGTGAAGGGCGCCGCGGCACTCATCGACCGGTCATTTCCTGCCGCCAACAACGCGATCATGCAGCTCGTCGGGGCAGGGGTCCTCAGCCAGGTCACGATCGGCCGACGAAACCGGGCCTACGAGGCGCCGGAGATCATCGCCGCGTTCACGGACCTCGAACGCCAGCTCGCCAGTCCCGATGGCGACACGCGCACGAGTGAACCCGTTCGTCGAGTGCCTCGACGACGGGAAGCACCCCGAAGCTGTTGAGCCTGCGGCTCAGGCCACATCACCGTGTGATAACAGTCCCCGTCGATGGACTTGCAACTCAACCAGCTCCCGGTGACGCAACAGGTCTCTGAACCGGGCAAGCACGACGCGATAGCCGCTGGTAATTCTGCAAGTAGCTTCGCTGACAGAGGTCGAGAAGTCGCCGCCGGTTCCGCTGCTCATGGCCATTCGCGACAAGCTCGCGCTCATGCTCGGGGAGGATCTAATGAGCTACAGCGATGACGAGGTACTCGCGGCCACTGCCGCCCTGGACAAGTACCGGGGCGGAGTCGAGGGGGAGATTGGATCTGCCCTCGCCGTCGTCGGCCTGAGCGCTGCGAGGACGGCCAAGGAAGCACGGATCCGTGACGACATGATCCGCGTCGCACACC
>WQVT01000385.1 GCA_009785715.1 Acidimicrobiaceae bacterium
CGGCGCCGACCGGTCGGCCTGCCGGGCGGCCGAATTGGCCCGGGGGGAGCTCCCGCCGCTCCTCCTCGGCGAGCCGTTCCTCGACGACGTGATGGGGGAGGTCGACGCGCTCCTCGCCGCAGCAGGCCGCCGGCCCGGCCCCCTCGGGGTCGCCGACGTCGCCGTGGAGATCGGCGGTCGGCTCCTCGTCGGGACCGTGAACGACCTCGCCGGTGACCAGGTGTCCACCGTGGTCTACTCACAACTCGGACCCCAGCACCGGCTGGCGGCGTGGGTGCGGATGCTGGCGCTCAGCGCGGCCTACCCCGAACACGCGTGGCGGGCCCGCTGCGCCGGCAAGGGCCCCAGAAGCTCGGCGAAGGTTCAGTTCATCCATCCCCTCGACACCGATCCAGGGCTCCGGGAGGACACGGCCAGACGCCACCTCGCGGCGCTCATCGACCTCTACGACCGCGGGCTCCGTGAGCCGCTCCCCCTGTTCTGCCGTACCTCGGAGGCCTGGGCGGCGGCCGCCTCAAAGGGCCGCCCACCGGGAGACGCGGCCCGCAAATGCTGGGTGACGAGCGGGACGTCGGGCGGGTGGCGGGGGGAGGATGACGAGCCCGCCCACCTGGTGGTGTACGGCGGACGCCGCCCGTTCGACGAGCTCCTCGAGGAGGCAGCCGCTCCGGGCGAGGAGGGCGAGGGCTGGGAGGGGGGCGAGCCCACCCGCCTCGGCCGGCTCGCCCGCAGGCTGTGGGATCCGCTGCTCGCCCAGGAGTCGTCGTGACCCCCGCCACCACCGGAAAGCAACCGGCCACCAAGAGGCGGCCCGACCCCGCAGCGCGGCAAGCAACCGCCGCAGACGATCCCGCCCAATTCGATCTCACCGGGCCGCTGCCCGAGGGCCTCACCCTGCTCGAGGCCTCGGCGGGGACCGGGAAGACGTACACCATCGCCGCCCTGGTGGCCCGCTACGTGGCCGAGGGTCTCGCGCTCGACGAGCTCCTGGTCGTGACGTTCACCCGGGCCGCCACCGGGGAATTGCGGGACCGGGTGCGCCTGCGTCTCATCGACGCCCTCCTGGCCCTGGACCTGCACCTGGCCGGGCGCGGGGACCCCGACGACCAGCACCGCGACGGCCGCGGTGGCCAGGATCCGATCAACGCCCACCTCGCCTCCGGGCCCCGTGCCGAGGTCGAGCGGCGCCGCGACCACCTGGCCGCCGCCTTGGCCGAATTCGACCGCGCCACCATCGTCACCACCCACGCGTTCTGCCACGAGGTCCTCCGCGGCCTCGGCACCGCCGGGGACGTCGCCAGGGACGTGACCTTCCTCGAGGATGACCGCGACCTCCTCGGCGAGGTCGTGGACGACTTCTACGTGCGCAAGTTCGCCCGGCAGCAGCGGCCACCGGAGTTCAACTACGCCGTCGCCGGGCAGATCGCCGCCGCCGCCACGCAGACCCCGGGCCTGGAACTCGAACCGAAGGCCGCCCCGCCCGGGTCCGAGGCGGCACTCCGCTATCGGTTCGCTTCCAACGTCCGCGTCGAGCTGATGCGGCGCAAGGAGCGCGCCAACACGTTCTCCTACGACGACGTGCTCCGCTCGCTCGCCGACTCTCTCGAGTCGGCGGACGGCATTGCCGTCGGCCGGCTGCGTGAACGGTTCAAGGTGGTGCTCGTCGACGAGTTCCAGGACACCGACCCCACGCAGTGGCAGATCCTGGAGAACGCCTTCCTCGGGCCGGCGGCCCGCCCCGGGAGTGCCCTGATCCTGGTCGGCGATCCGAAACAGGCCATCTACAGCTTCCGGGGCGCCGACGTGTACACCTACCTGGAGGCGGCCCAACAGGCATCGCGATCGACGCTTTCTGTCAACTGGCGCAGCGACCAGGGCCTCATCGAGGGCCTCGACGCGCTCCTCGATGGGGCGGCCCTCGGCCACCCCGGGATCCGTTGCCGTCCGGTCCGGGCCGCCCCCGGCCGCAGCGCTCCGGGGCTGGTCGGTCCCGGGGTGTCGGCGCCGCTCCGTGTCCGGACCGTTGCCGGCGACGATCCCCGCCTGACCCCGCGCAAGGGAGGCGGGGCGACGGTGGACTCGATCCGGTCGTTGATCGCCGAGGACCTGGCCGCGGATGTCGCCGGCTTCCTGGCCTCGGGGACCGAAATCGTGCCGGCGTCGGGGGGCCCTCGCCCCGTCGTCCCGGGTGACCTCGCCGTCCTGGTGCGCACGCATCGCGCCGCTTCGACGGTCCGCCGGGCCCTCGAGGCCTCCGGTGTGCCGGCCGTGATCCACGGGGGGGAGAACGTGTTCGCGACCCCCGTCGCCCTCGCCTGGCTCCAGCTGCTCGAGGCCCTGGAGCGACCGGCGTCCGCCGGCCGGGCCCGGGCGGCTGCCCTCTCCGACTTCGTCGGCTGGGATCCGGACCAGTTGGCCGAGGCGTCCGACTCGGAGATCGGTTCCCTCCAGACCCGCCTGCACGAATGGGCCGCGATCCTCGAACGCCAGGGAGTCGGGGCCCTCGTCGAGGCCATCACCCTCTCCACCCGTCTGCCGGTGCGACTGCTCGCCCAGCCGGGCGGGGAGCGGCGTCTGACCGACCTGACCCACATCGGCGAGCTGCTCCATGCCGAGGCCGTTGCCGGGCACCTGGGCCCGAGCGCGCTGGCCGCCTGGCTCCGCCGGCGGATGGACGAAGGCGAAGCGACGACGAACGCAGAGGAGCGGAGCCGGCGGCTCGAATCCGACGCCGAGGCGGTGGCCGTGCTCACCATCCACCGGAGCAAGGGCCTCGAGTTTCCGGTGGTGTACCTTCCGGATCTGTCGGAGAACGACAACCCCCGGGGCCTGCCGACCTATCACGATCCCGACACCCGTCGCCGGACGCTCGAGGTGGGCGGGAAGGACGACCCGGACAACCCCGACTTCCAACGTCACAAGAACCTCTTCGAGGAGGAGGAGCGCGGGGAGGATCTGCGCCTTGCCTACGTCGCCCTCACCCGCGCCCGAAACCAGGTCGCCCTGTGGTGGGGACCCTTCCAGTACCAGTCGCATTCCCCGCTCACCCGGCTGCTCCTGGCACCGCGCGACCAGGGCGGCGCGATGCATCCCCGCGCGAATTCGACCGAGCCGGCCGTCCTCGCCCGACTGGCGGCGCTCGAGGCGGCAACGCCGGGGTGCATCGCAATCGACCCGGTCGGTACCGGACCCGCGCCCCCGCGCTGGCATCCGGGGGGCGGTCCCGACTCCGGCGATCTGCACGTCAGGCGCTTCGACCGCAGCCTGGACGTCACCTGGCGACGGACCTCCTACACCGCGCTGACCGCAGCGGCGCACGAGGCCCGCAGCGGATCGGCAGTGGCGAGCGAGGCGGAGGACGCCCCGCTCGACGACGAGCTGCCGGTGGAACCGACCCGCCTTCCCACCGCCGCCGACGCGTCCGAGACCGCCCTGCGAGCCGAGGCGTCGCCGATGGCCGGTTTGGGCAAAGGGCCCGCGTTCGGCGTGCTCGTCCACGCGGTCCTCGAGTCCGTCGCCTTCGACGACCCGGACCTCGATGCGTCGCTCAGTTCGGCCATCAGGACTAGCACCCGGTTCGGGCGAAGTGGGGCGCCGGCCGGCGAATTGGCCGCCGCACTGACCGCCGTGATCGGCACCCCGCTCGGCCCGACCGTCGGCGAGGTACGCCTCGCCGACGTGCCCCG
>WQVT01000386.1 GCA_009785715.1 Acidimicrobiaceae bacterium
GCCCGCAGCAGCATCGGGCCCCTGAGGAAGATCTGTGACCCGGGCCCGATCCTCACCTCGACGCCGTCGAGGGGTCGCCCGTCGTAGACCACGCCGCTCCCGGTCTCGGTGAGGCCGTAGGTGGAGACCACGCCCGGGGGCAGCCCGGAGGGGGGAGCCGAGCCTCCGAGCACGACGGTGTGGAAGGGGACCCCGCCCAGGCGCGCCAGGGCGGTGGGGACGAGGGAGACGAGCACGTCCGGCCCCGAGCGCTCCTCGACCGCCGCCACGTCGAACCCGGGGAGCACGTCGAGACCCGTGCCGCTGATCAGCGCCCGGCAGACGACCGACAGCCCTCCGACGTGGTTCAACGGCAGGCAGGACAGCCAGCGGTGGCGCCCGGGGTCCACGCCGAGGCGGGCGCTGGTCGCCACGGCCGACGCCCGCACCGCGGCGTGGGTCAGGACCACCCCCTTCGGCACACCGGTGGTGCCGCTCGTGGCCATGACCAGAGCGTCGCCCTCCTCGACGGGAACCCCGCCCGCCAGCGCGCTCCGACCGTCCGGGCCCACCACGGCCGCCGGGCGCAAGGCGTCGAGCAACGCCCGACGCGCCGCCCCCGCGAGCCGCTGGTCCAGGGGGAGCGCGGCGTGCCCGGCGTCCCAGATGCGCCGGAGGTGCTCCACGAACGCCTGGCCGCCGGGGAGGTCGATTGCCACCAGGTCCGGCACGGGGGGTAGTTTGCCGCGGCATATGGCACCGCCGGCAACTCCCGTTCCCGGGCCCGTACGGCGCTGGGTCGAGGGCGCCCGTCCCCGCACCCTGCCGGCCTCCGCCGTGCCGGTGGTGGTCGGCACCGCCGTGGCCATCGCCGGCGGGGGGTTCGTCTGGTGGCGGGCGCTGCTCGCGCTCGTGGTCTCCGTGGCGATCCAGGTCGGCACGAACTACGCCAACGACTACAGCGACGGCGTGCGCGGCACCGACCGGGCCCGTGTCGGCCCGCTCCGCCTGGTCGCCTCGGGGCTCGCGTCGCCCGGCGCGGTCAAACGGGCGGCGTTCGCCGCCTTCGGTGTCGCCGGGGTGGCCGGCCTGGCGCTCGCCGCCGTGGCCGGCTGGTGGCTCGTGGCGGTCGGCGCGGCGTGCTTCGCCGCCGGCTGGTTCTACACCGGGGGCCCGAGACCCTACGGGTACGCCGGCCTGGGTGAGGTCTTCGTGTTCGTGTTCTTCGGGCTGGTGGCGACCATCGGCACGGCGTATGTGCAGCTCGAGCGGTTCAACGGCCTGGAGGTGCTCGCCGCCGTCCCGGTCGGCCTGGCGTCGGTCGCCCTGCTCGTGATCAACAACCTCCGGGACATCGACACCGACGCCGCCGCCGGCAAGCGGACGCTGGCGACCAGGATCGGCGCCCCCGCCACCCGGACGCTCTACGCCCTGGCGATCCTGACGCCGTTCGTCTTCGTCGTCGCCATTGCCGTGGTCCGGCCCTGGGCGCTCCTGGGGCTCGGCGCGCTGCCGCTGGCCCTCATCCCGGTTCGGCGCGTGCGGGCAGGGGAGACGGGCCGGGGCCTGATCGAGGTGCTCGGCCAGACCGGCCGCGCCCAGCTCGCGCTCGGCGCCCTGCTGGCCGTTGGTATCGCCCTGTGACCGGGGAGCAGCGGCAGCTACGGGTGTCGGCCACGCCGGCCACGTCGGCCACGTCAGCCGAGGAAGGCGGCCAGCGTCTCGGCGAAGCGATCGGGCCGCTCGAGGGGCACCGCATGGCCGGCGCCGGGGATCACCTCGAGGGCGGCGTTCGCTCCGATGGAGGCCACCAGCCGCTCGCCGTGCCGCCGGTAGGCCGCGTCGAGCTCGCCGACCACCACCAGCGTCGGCACCTCGATGGCGCCGAGGCGACCCCACAGGGGCGCCTGGCTGCCGGTCCCCGCCAGGCGGAGGCTGGCCGCCAGCCCCGCCGGGCTGGTCCCGAGCCGGCTGTCGAGCGCCGCCGCGTCGGGGGGGAGGGTGGCAAAGAGCGGCCGCCGCAGCCACCACTCGACGAACTCGGCCACGCCGTCGCGCTCGATCCGCCGGGCGATCTCCTCGTCGCCCGCCCGCCGCGCCGCACGGTCTTCCTCACCGTCGATCCCCCCGGTGCCGCTGACGAGCACCAGTCGGTGGACGGCCTCGGGGTGGGCGAGGGCGACGTGCAGCGCCATCCGGGCCCCCATCGAGTAGCCCACGTAGTCGCCCGCCCCGGCCGCCTCGACGATCAGCGTGGCGCTCTCCCACAGGTCGGCCGCGACGCCGGCGGAGCCGCCGTGACCCGGCGCGTCGGGAGTCACCACGTGATGACCGCCGGCCACGAGCGCACGGGTCACGGGCTCCCACGCCGCGCCCGACTGGGTGAACCCGTGCAGGAGGATCACGGGGTCGGCGTGGCGGGATCCCCCGCCGTCCGGCCCCGCCGGGCCACGCCGCTCGGGGGAATGGCGTTCGACGTGCAGCACGGCAGGATCCTGCCATGACGGACCCGGCCGACGCCTCTGCCGCCGACATTCAGGCCGCGTTCTGCGCCGTGCTGGTCGACGAGTGGGTGCGGGCGGGCGTCTCCGACGCCGTCGTCGGTCCCGGGTCGCGCTCCACCCCGGTGCTCGCGGCGCTGGCGGAAGACGGCCGGATCCGGCTGCACGTCGTGCTCGACGAGCGCTCGGCGGGCTTCGTCGCCCTCGGGCTCGGCCTCGCCACCGGGCGGGTGGCCCCGGTCGTCACCACCAGCGGCACGGCGGCCGTCGAGCTGCACCCGGCCGTCGTCGAGGCCCACCAGGCCGGCGTGGCGCTGCTGGCGGTGACCGCCGACCGTCCGCCCGAGCTCCATGGCGTCGGCGCCCAGCAGACGATCGAGCAGGAGGCGCTGTTCGGCGGCGCCACCCGGTGGGCCGTCTCGCCCGGCGTGCCCGAGGCCTCGTCGGCTGCGTCCTGGCGGTCGCTGGCGTCGCGTTCGGTCGCCGCCACACGGGCCGGACCGGGTGGCCCCGGACCGGTGCATCTGAACCTCGCGTTCCGCGAGCCGCTGCTCGGCGACTCCGCCAGGATGGACGCCCCCGCCGGCCGGCACGACGCTGCGCCGTGGCACCGGGTGGCGTCGCCCGCACCGACGCACCCCGACGCCGGCCTGGTCGGGCGGGTCGCCGCCTTCGCCGGCCGGCGGGGGCTGGTCGTCGCCGGCGGAGGTCTCGACGACCCCGCCGCCGTCGTCGAGTTGGCCCGACGCCTCGGCTGGCCGGTCTTCGCCGACCCGCGGAGCGGGGCGCGGGTGTCGGGCCCGCCGGTGGTCGGGGCGTTCGACTCGCTGCTCCGGGCAGGCCCGGTCCGCGACTGGCTGCCCGAGATCGTGGTTCGCGTCGGGCAACTCCCTGCGTCCAAGGTGCTGGCACAGTGGCTGGCGGACCTGCCCGGGCGGATCCCCCAGATCCTGCTCGACCCGACCGGCGGCTGGGGTGACCCCGACCGGCGCGTGAGCGAGCTCGCCGTCTGCCAGCCCGGGGCCTTCTCGGTCGCCGTCATGGGTGAGCTCGATACCGAAGGGGCGGCCGAATCGGCGTGGGCGGCGGGTTGGGCGCGGGCGGAGGCCGCGGCGCAGGCCGCCCTCGACGCCGCCACCCGCGCCGACGGCCCGGGCGCCGGCGGTCCGATGGCGCTCACCGAGCCCGCCATCGCCCGAGC
>WQVT01000387.1 GCA_009785715.1 Acidimicrobiaceae bacterium
CTCCTCGAGCCGCTCGATCCGCACCGCCGGCGGGTCGAGGGGGATCCCCGACCGCTCGTAGTCCGTCGTCATCCAGCCGGCGCCGAGGCCCAGCTCGAAGCGGCCACCGGAGAGGAGGTCGAGGGTGGCGGCCTCCTTGGCGAGCACCACCGGGTGGTGATAGTCGTTGCAGAACACGAGCGACCCCACCCGCAGCGAGGTGGTGGCGTCGGCGGCCGCCATCAGCGCGGCGATCGGCGCCAGCTGCTGGTCGAGATGATCCGACACCGTGAGGCGGCTGTAGCCGAGGTCCTCGACCTTCCGGGCGAGCGCCGCCCAGGAGGCGGCGCTCACCTGGCCGGGTGACGAACACTGCACCCCGAAGCGGAAGGGACGGATCGGGAGCGGCGGCATGGGTGGCGCTAGGGGACGATCTTCCCCGGGTTGAACCGGTGGTCGGGGTCGACCCCGTCGAAGAGGGCGCGGACCATGGCCTCGCCGGCGGGCGAGATGTCCTCCGCCAGCCAGCGGGAGTGCTCGACGCCGACCGCGTGGTGGTGGGAGAGGGTGGCGCCGTGGTCGACGAAGGCCTGTTGGATCGCCCGTTTGACCACGTCGTACTGGGCGAGCGCGGCGTCGTAGCGGCCCGCGTCGAGGCCGCCGGCGGGCTTGAAGGCGAACGTGAAGTACAGGCACGCACCCGAGTGGTAGGAGTGCGAGAGGTGGCACATGATCCACCCCTTCACGCCCAGCTCGGCGAAGGCCTTGCGGGCGGCCTCGAGCACCGCGCCGTAGAGATGGGAGAGGTTGGACCAACCCGTGGCGGTCTCCGACACGTCCGCGAGCCCGCCGCGCTCGAGGAGGTAGTCGCGGATGTAGGGGGTGTCGAACTTCTTCTGGTCGTACAGCGTCCCGGGGCCGGTGCCGACGCACACCCCGCCGTGCTTGGCGACCAGCCTGCCAACGGCCCGCCGGTCCGCCTTGACCCGTGCGGGGCTCCCCTCGAAGCCGATGAACGACAGGCAGGCCTCCTCGAGGTGGACCTTCTTCACGTGGCGGAGGAACTGCTTGAGGGCGAACGACTGCAGCCGGGAGCCGACCGTCGGCGCCTTGGCGGTGGCGAGCGAAAACTGCGTCTCGTGCGCGTCCGAGACTCGCGTCAGGAACGGCGTGGTCTCGCTGGCGGCGATGGCGGACATGGCCGCCAGCCCCGCGTCCCAGGTCGGGAAGAAGTAGCCGAGTATGACCCGCTGCTCGGGGATCCGGTGGACCTGGACGGTGGCCTCGGTGATGACGCCGAGGCGGCCCTCGCTGCCGAGCACCATCTCCCGGACGCTCGGCCCGGTGGAGGTCGCCGGCACGGCTCTGGTGACGAGCGTCCCGACGGGGGTGGCGACCCGCACGGCCCGGGTGATGGCCGAGATGTCCCCGTAGCGGTCCGACTGCATGCCCGAGGAACGGGTGGCGATCCAGCCGCCGAGGGTGGAGTGGGTGAACGAGTCGGGGAAGTGGCCCATCGTCCATCCCTGCTGTGCCAGCTGCGCCTCGAGGGCCGGGCCACGGACGCCGGCCTCCACCACCGCGAGCCGGCTGTCTGAGTCGATCGAACGCACCCGGTCCATCCTCCCGACGTCCACGGAGACCACCGGGCGGGACTCGGCGCGAGGGGGCTCGAGGCTGCCGGAGATGTTCGTCCCGCCGCCGAAGGGAACCACGACGGCGCCCTCCGCCGCGGCGGCTTCCAGCACGGCGGTGACCTCGTGCTCGGACCCGGGGTAGACGACTACGTCGGGCAGCCGCCCCGGGTCCCCGGCCCGGAGCCGCAGGAGGTCACGGATGCTCTTCCCGTAGGCGTGCAGCACCCGTTCCCGGCGATCCCAGCGCACGTGGTCGGGGCCGACCGCGGACCTGAGCGCGTCGAGCAGTTCTTTGCCCAACTTTGAGGCGGGCACGTCGAGGGCATCGAGGGTCGGGGGAGGCGCAGCGTCGCGATCCAGGTCGAGGTCGACGTTTTCCCGCACGAACGGCGCCAGCTTCGGCTTGTCCCGGTGGGTGAACGAGACGTCGGGGTCGCCCCATCCCCACCACTTCATGTGGGCTACGGGCACCGGCGTTTAGAGCTCGAAGAGCTTTTTCAGCGCGGCGGCCAGTTGCTCGCCCTCCACCGACCCCGCCTGCGCCTTGACCCCGACGGTCGGCTCGTGGAGCAGCTTGGCAACGATGCCGCGGGTGAGCGCCTCGACGGCGCGCCATTGCCGCTCGTCGAGCTCGGCGAGGCGGGGGGTGAAGCGCCGCAGCTCCGCCAGGCGGACGGTCTCGCCACGGTCGCGCAGCGCCACGACCAGCGGAGTCACCTCCCGTTCCGCGGCGACGGCGACGTGTCGCTCGACCTCCTCGGCGACGATGGCCTCGGCGGCGGGGAGCTCGGCTCGCCGCCCCTCCATGGCGACGTCGACGAACGCCCGCAGGTCGTCGATGTCGAGCAGGGTCACGCCGTCGAGCTCGCCGACCGCCGGGTCCACGTTGCGCGGCACCCCGATATCGACGATCAGCAGGGGACGCCCGCCCCGTTCCGCCAGGGAAGACCTCAGCGTCGCGGCGTCGAGGACGACCTCCGCCGCCGCCGTCGAGGCCAGCACCAGGTCGGCCTGGACCACGGCGCCCGAGAGGTGCTCCCAGGCCACCGCCGAGCCGCCGGCCCGTGCGGCGAGCGCTGCGGCGCGGCCGGCGGTGCGGTTCGCGACCAGGAGTGCGCCGCCCGTCGAGCCCGGCAGGTCACCGGCGGCCAGGGCCCCGCCGAGGGCGACGGCCATCGCCTCACCCATCTCGCCGGCGCCGATCACGAGGGTCGTGCGGGCGACAAGGAATCCGAGCCGTTCCGTGGCCATCGCCAGGGCCGCCTGGGAGAGGGAGGTCGTGCCCCGCGCGATCGCCGTCTCGGAACGCACCCGCTTGCCGGTCTCGACCGCCCGCCGGAAGAGCGTCGCCAGCACCGGACCGCAGGACCGCTCGACCTGAGCGGCGGTCCAGGCGTCGCGCACCTGGCCGAGGATCTCGCCCTCGCCCAGCACCGCGGAGTCGAGGCCGGACGCCACACGGAAGAGGTGGTGGGCGGCGGTCTCGTCGTGGAACTCGTAGACCTGATCGGCGATGTCCTCGAGGGGGGCACCGCTCCACGCGGCGAGGAACTTGCGGATCTCGTTGATCCCGCCGTGGTAGCGGCTGGCGACGGCGTACACCTCGGTCCGCATGCAGGTCGAGACGACGACGACCTCGTTCAGGTAGTCGCGAGCGGAGAGGTCGTGCAGCGCCTTCGGCAGCTGCTCGGCGTTCACCGCGGTCTGTTCGAGCACCTCGAGGGGCACCGACCGGTAGTTCAGACCTACGACGACGACAGACACGCTTCCAGGCGCTCCCTTACTCGAGCGAGATCCCCAGCGCGGACGGCATCGAGCATGTCGGATTCGAACGCGGGCCGCCAATCGACCTGTTCGGTCGACCGGCCGGCGGCCTGCAGCTGCTCGCGGACCTCGCCGACGAGGGTGGCGAGGGTCGCGAACTCGGGTCCGATCAGGTCTTCAACCTGTCCCTTGATCCACTTCGCCAGGGCGGGTGAGTGGCCGGCGGTGGATACCGCGACGGTCACGGGCCCCCGGCGGGTCACGGCCGGGAGGGTGAACGAGCAACTTGCCGGGTC
>WQVT01000388.1 GCA_009785715.1 Acidimicrobiaceae bacterium
GGCATTGGCAACCATCTGGTCGGTAATCACGTGCTGATTCTCGGTCACCGGCAGCAGAACCAGCCCGTGCTTCGGCTCGCTTTTGGCCGACTGCTCGGCTGCGAGACCGGAAAGCCCCAGTTCTGAGACGGCGGCGCCGAGAGTGATGCCGCGCTGATTGGCGCGAGCCCTTGCCGCTGCGAGGAGGCGCGGATCGAGATCAAGGGTCGTCCTCATGTCAGCCAGGGTACCCCTCATCACGCATCACGCATCACCCTCGACTCGCCCAGCCCAGTCCTCCACCTGCCTCAGGCGGCCCATCACGGGCCATGATGGTCAGGTGTCCATGGCTCGGCCGCCCCTGACCGGGGAGGCGCTCCTGACCGTGCGTGGGGTCGTCGCCAACTTCGGTCCCGTGAAGGCCCTCGACGGGGTGAGTCTCGAGGTGCGCGCCGGAGAGTCCGTCGCTCTGGCCGGTGAGAACGGGGCCGGAAAGTCGACCCTCATTCGCTGCATCGCCGGAGACTGGACCCCCAGCGGCGGCCAGATCCTGATAGCCGGTCGCCGGGTGGGCGCCGACCCGGCGGTCGTCGGCCGCCTCGGCGTGGCCGTGGTCTGGCAAGACCTATCCCTGTGCGACAACCTCGACATCGCGTCCAACCTGTTGCTCGGCGGCGAAGGGGGTCGGCTGCTTGTCTCCGAGACCCGGTTCCATACCCGGGCGGCCCGGCTGCTTCAGGAGCTCGGTATCGACCTGCCCGATACGACCAGGAACGTCCGGATGCTGTCAGGAGGCCAGCGCCAGCTCCTGGCGGTAGCCCGGGCGATGCGCGACCGGCCCCGGTTGCTCATCCTGGACGAACCCACCGCCTCCCTGGGCGGCGAGGCGTCCGCCCAGGTCGAGGCACTGATCGCTGAGCTGCACCGTCAGGGGACCTCGATCCTCATGGCCTGTCACGACATCGACCAGATGTTCCGGCTGTGTGATCGCATCGTGGTGTTGCGCCGCGGAGGCTTGGTGGCGGACGTCCAGGCGGCGGGCACCCACCCCGACGACATCGTCACCCTGATCTCCGGCCAGCAGGTGGACTCCTCGCCCCGCCGACAGCTGAGCCGGCTGCACGGGCTTACCGACCGCTTGGCGTCGGCGGACCCGTCCTCCAGCCTGCCCCTCATCCTGTCTGCCCTGTCCGCCGCCCTCGGGAGCCCACCGCTCAGCATCCACCTTCTGGAGGGCGCCACCCTCCGGGCAGCAGCATTCCAGGGTTTCTCCCGAGGTCTACAGAACGCGTGGGAGGAGCTTCCCTATGGTCCCGCCGGCGGCCCCGTCGGGCTGGCGGCCCAGAGCCGGGAGACCCTCGTCGATCCAGACGTGCGGACCAGCGCTCGCTGGGCACCCTGCCGTCAGGCGGCCCTGGAGGGCGGGGTGGCGAGCTCCTGGGCGGTCCCGGTCCTCGGTCCGAAGGGGGTCATCGGGGTGATCACCATCCTTCGGCCGGGGGTCGGGTACCCCGACGAGGACGAACTGGAGCTGGTCACTCTCTACGCCGGGTATGCCGGCGCCGCCGTTGAACGGGACCAGTTGCTCGGACAGGTGACGGCCCGCAATCGGGTGCTCGAGACCATCCGCGAGGTGCTCGAGACGTTGGCCGGGCCGGTCCCCTTCAGCCGGGGCCTCGTGGTGGCCCTGGAGGCCCTGCGATACGGCCTCGCGGCCGACGAGGTGGCGTTGATCACCGATGGGCCGGGTGAGGCTCCACCGACCGTCCGGGCGGGAATCAGCCGTCCCGAGCCGGCCGGCCACTCCGGCCCTCCCGATCCGGGCCCGTCGCGCAGGTCGGATCCTGCAGGACCCGCCGATCCGCCCATGGCGCGCGAGGCCGATGCCCCGCGGCTCTCTGGCCGGCTGCAGCGGATCGCCGAGGAGGAGCTCGCCCGCGCCCTGTTGTCCGGAGCCGCAGGCGACGGCCGGGCCCGCGAGCACGCCGTAGGGGATGGCGGGTGGCGGATGACCGTCACCTTCGCCACCCGGGAGGGGGCCACCGCCCTGGTGGCCGGCTGGAACAAGCGATCGTCGCCCCCGGGCGACCGGGCGCTCATGGAAGACGCTGCCAACTCCCTGCGGCTGGCCCTCGAGCGCGAAGAATCCCAGCGGGCCCAGCAGGAGGCGGCAGCCCTCCGACGATCGCAGGAGCTCCAGCGAGGATTCCTGTCACGGCTCAGTCACGAGCTGCGAACCCCGCTCACCGCCATCCGGGGGTACGCCTCGAGCCTGATGCAGTCGGACGTCACCTGGGACGGCGAGTCCGAGAAGCGCTTCCTCTCTCGCATGGCCGCTGAATCGGCGCGCCTCGGGCGGCTCGTCGAGGACCTGTTGGACTTCTCGGCCATCGAGTCGGGGGTGCTTCGGCTGCAGCCGGACTGGTGCGACCTGGCGCTGGTACTGGACGCCGCGGTGGCGGTGTTGCCGCCCGGCGCGGCCACGCGGATCCAGATCACCACGGCGACCGGGCTTCCGGCCGTCTGGGCCGATCATGACCGGCTCGAGCAGGTGTTCGTCAACCTCCTCGACAACGCCTTGCGCCACAACCCCCCGGGCACCCAGGTCCGAGTGTCCGCCCGCCCCGGAGGGCCTTCGGAGGTGCTTGTCGAAGTCACCGACGACGGTACCGGCATTCCCGACGACCTGGCCGGGTCGCTGTTCGACCAGACCGGCCGACAGCGAGGACCCACCTCGGGCGCCGGCCTCGGGCTGTCGATCACGAAGGGCATCGTCGAGGCCCATGGCGGAGGCATCGAGTTCGATCACCTGAAGCGCGGATCGCGCTTTCGTGTCCACCTGCCGATCGAAGCCGACAGCCCTCAGGTCGGGGCGCCGTCCACCCTGCGACCGGACACCCCCACGCCCGGGTCGGCCACCGGGACCACAACCACCGGGGCCACGAACACCGGGGGGCAGTCGGTTGCCTGATGCCCACGACAAGACCCGGGTGCTGTTGGTGGAGGACGACCCCAACATCGTTGACCTGATCCGAAGCAACATGGCCGTCCGGGGTTTCGACACCGTCGTGTCGACCGACGGCTCCCGGGCCATGCAGCTCCTCGAGACCGAGCAGCCCGACATCGTGTTGTTGGACCTGATGCTTCCCGCGGCAGACGGGTTCGAGCTGTGCCGGCAGATCCGGGAGCGTTCGAGTGTGGGGATCATCGTGGTCTCGGCACGGGGCGGGGAGCGGGACAAGGTGAGCGCCCTGAATGTGGGTGCCGACGACTACATGACCAAGCCCTTCAGCATCGAGGAGCTGCTGGCCCGCATCACCGCGACCCTCCGCCGGACGCGCCCGAACACCACACCCGAGCCTGCCGAGGAGGTGGTCCGCGTGAGCGACATCGAGATCGACATGGCCAAGCAGTCGGTGACCCGGGCCGGGGAGGCCGTTCACCTGACGCCCACCGAGTTCGCATTGCTCCGGGAGCTCACCCTGAACCAGGGCAAGCTCCTCACCCACGCCTATCTCCTGCGTCGGGTATGGGGAACGGGCTACGAGACGGAGACCGAGTACGTACGCGTGTACATCCGCCGACTCCGGGCGAAGCTGGAGGTCGAAGGTGGTCCACCGTTGATCCTGACCCAGCCCCGGGCCGGCTACCGTCTGACCGCTCCCTGAGGACCGCAC
>WQVT01000389.1 GCA_009785715.1 Acidimicrobiaceae bacterium
AGGCGCCGGCCGGGCCCGGTGGCCAAGCTCAGACGAGCCAGGGGATCAGCGCGGGCGAGGTCGTCCGGGACGGCTCCCTCGCCCTCCTCGCACTGCTCCTCCTCGTCGCGGTGCCGCCGGGCACCGTCGTCGCCCTGAAGGCCATCCGCCGGCGACGGCGGGAACGCGCCGCCTCGCCTGCCCTGCGGATCCTCGGCGCCTGGAGCGAGGTGCACGACCGGCTGCTCGAGCACCAGCTTGCGGTGGTCCCGTCGTGGAGTCCCACCGAGCTCGCCGAGGCGGTCGACCGACACTTCGACCCGACGCCACCGACGAGCGTGAACGTCATGGCGCCGCTCGTCACCTCGACGTTGTTCGCAGAGGAGCCCCCCGACGACGAGGAGGCGAATCGAAGTTGGGAGCTCGAGGGCCTCTTCGTCGACGAGCTCCGCCATGCCGGGCGGGTCAATCACTGGCGGGCGCGGGTCGACCCGCGCCCCTTGTTGCCCAACCGGGTCGCCCGGCGACTCGGAGCGGGGGTGAGCTGAACGTGTTCTCGACGATGCTCGGACTATGGCGCTGGTTCACGCACGGGTGGTCGGGCCGGGGCCGGTGGGTGCGGCTGTCTGCGGTGTTGTTGCCGGTCGTGGTCATCTCGTCGCTGGTCGCCTCGGGAGGCCAAGGGGACCGCGCCCCCCGGCTCTCGCTGAATGACGGGAGGATCTGGTTGGCCTCCGACACGGTCGGTCAGGCCGCCCTCCTCGACGGGTCGACCGCCCAGATCGAGTCCCGCGTGCTTCTCACGGGCGGGGCGGGGACCCTCAGCCAGGTGGCGACCGCGGGTCCCAACGCCGACGCCTTCTTCCTCGGGGGGTCCGTCTCGGCGATCAACGGCACCACCGACACCGCGACGGCCCGGACCACGGTGCTTCCGGGTGCGACCGACGTCTACGTCACGAGCTCCCACCTCTTCGTTCTGGGCCGCGGCGGCGACGGCAACGCGGCGACGCTCGCGGTGGCCGACCCGACCAGCCTGCACGTCGACGCCCGCCTGCGGCTCCCCCAGGCCGTGTCCTCTGCGGCCCTCGACGGGGCCGGCCGGCTGTGGATGATCACCTCGGGCGGCACCCTCTACTGGACGGGCGGTCAGCGCCTCGAACACAGCGGCGCGGGTGCAAACACCCAGACCATGCTTGGCACGACCGGCGACGCCCCGGTGGTCATCCGTGACGACACCACCAACCCCAACGCCGCCTCGCTCGACCCCGCCACCGGTCGTCCGGACCACCAGGCGTGCCTGCGGGGCGGGTCGAACGACCCGACCCTGCAGGTCGGCGCCTCGCCCGCCGGCACCGTCTCGCTGACCTCGAGCCGCGACGGGACCCTGCTCACCGCCGACCTGCTCACGGGCCGGTGCGCCAGCATCGACGTCGCGACGCCCGGCGACCGGCTCGGCCCGCCGGTCTCGGCACAGGGTCGCGTGTTCGTCCCCGATTACACCACCGGCAGCGTGATCATCGTCGACGTCAACACCGACTCCCACATCTCGGTCACGGTCCTGCGGCCGCCACGGCCCAAGGACTTCCAGCTGCTGGTCGAAGACGGGATCGTCTACTACAACAATCCCCTCGGCACCCAGGCCGGCGTCATCACCGCCACCGGAGCCGTCAACTCCGTCACGAAATACAACCCCGGCCACCCCGACAACGGGCTCGCGCCGAGCAGCCTGGCCCAGCCGGGCTCGGCAGACCAGGGCGTCCCCTCACCATCGGCCAGCGGTATATCCCCCGCAAGAGCCCCCACCCCCAAAGCACCGGCGAGCCCGACCAACCCCAGTCCGCAGCCGCAGGCGGCTCCGGGCAATCCGGCGCCGGCATCCGCCCCCTCCCCCGTCGCGCCCGCCGTCGCCGGCGCCGCGCCCGAATCGACGACCACCACCACGACGCTTCCTCCCGGCGAGGCCGCGGCAAACCCCACGACGACGAGCACGACGTCGCCAACCACGACGACGCCGAGCACAACCACGACGACGCTCGGGAGCCGCGGTGCCAGCCGGAGCGCCCCCCTCGGCATCAGCACCACGGCCCTTCCTGCCGCCACGATCAGCGTCCCGTATCAGGAGACGCTCGCCGGCAGCGGCGGAACCCAGCCATACCGGTGGACTGCCGCCAACCTCCCCCAGGGCCTGACCCTCGACGCATCGAGCGGGGAGATCAGCGGGACACCCGCCCGCAACGTCCCCCTCGGCCCGCACACGGTCAACGTCACCCTCACCGACTCGACCGGCACACGGGCCGCCCAGAAGACCTACTCGCTCGTCGTCCTCGCCGCGCCGCTCGGACTGCCGATCAACCCCAAGACCCTCCCCACCGCAGAGGTAGGGCAGAACTACAACGTGCAGTTGTCAACGACCGGCGGGACCGCCCCGTTCACCTGGAACATCTCCGGACTGCCGGCGGGCCTGACCGCAAATGGGGGCACGATCGAAGGCGTCCCGCAGAGCTCGGCGGAGGCATCAACCGTCACCGTCAACGTCACGGACTCGGGCAGTCCGGCGCGCACCGGCCAGGCCCAATACAGCCTTCCCGTCAATCACCCGCCGGTGGCGCCTCCGATCCAGGCCACCACCCACGGGGGCACCCCCGTCGCCATAGGCATCGTGCCGCCGGCATCTGACCCCGACGGCGACAACCTCACGGTCAGCATCGGCGGCTTCAACCCACAAGGGTGCGGGAGCATCGCAAACCCCGGTGCAAGCGTCATATTCGCCCCTCAACAGGGGTTCGTCGGCCCGTGCATCTTCGCCTACACCGTCGACGACGGGACCCTCAGCGCGACCGGCAACGTCACCGTCGACGTCACCGACACCGCGCCGATCGCCCAACCCGTCACCGAGAACATCCACGTCGCACTGGCGGCCACCCCGCAGATCACCACCTTCGAGATCAACCCCGCCAACCCCGACCCGAGCCAGCGCGTCTTCGCGCTCCCCGTCAGCGACACCGACGGAAGCCCCCTCACCATCACCGCCGTCGGGACCCCCACCTACGCCTTCGGCCCCGACCCGAACAACGACTTCGTACTGACCACCTTGCCGACCGCCGGCGGGCCGGTGCCGCACGACGGCGGCTCGATCACCTTCACGCCCCCCCAGGACTTCGTCGGAACGGCGACCTTCACCTACACCGTCACCGACGGCACCCTCACCGCCCAGAACACCATCACCATCAACCTCACCGACCAGGCCCCGGTCGTGAGCCAGCAGGACTACGTCTACGACAACGGACTGGAGCCGTTCAATCTCGCCAATCCCCCGATCGGCAATCTGGTGGACGGCGTTGCCGTGACGGATCCCGACGGCGATCCCCTCTCGATCGTCTCACTCGCCTCGGAGTCGCCGGTTGCGGTCAATACCTCACCCACGACGATCGCCTGGGATAGCGGCATGACGCTCTCGATCGATCCGTCAATCAAGACGCAGATCGATCTCATCAATCCACAGGGCGACTGTGAGACGCAGAAGGACTTCGGCGAAGGGGACATTTCGTACACCGTCAGCGACGGGGCAGAGACGGCAACCCAGACCGTCGGGTTCTTCCCCCGAAGCTGCTAGGAGCGCAGCTCGGCGAAGTACCGGCCGAACTCGGCC
>WQVT01000390.1 GCA_009785715.1 Acidimicrobiaceae bacterium
GTCGGTGACCTCCTGGGCGTGCCCGGCGGGGGTCGTGACCACGCCGATGGCGACGCCCTCGGAGCGCACGACTTCGACGAGGTCCTCCGCCTTGCGGACCACGGTGTCGCCGATGACCTCGCCCACCTTTGTCGGATCGGAGTCGAAGGCGGCGACGATGCGGAACCGGCGGGCAGGGAAGCCGCCGTAGTTGGCGAGGGCGCGTCCGAGGTTCCCGACGCCGACGATGGCTACCTTGCGGTCGACGTCCAGGCCGAGCTCCCGCTGGATCTGCGTGACGAGGTAGGCAACCTCGTAGCCCACCCCGCGAACGCCGTAGTTCCCGAGGTGGGAGAGGTCCTTGCGGACCTGCGCGGCGTTGACGCCGGCGAGGTTGGCGAGCATCTCCGACGAGATCGTCGCCCCGGGTCGCCGGTCGGCGGCCTCGGAGAGGGCGCGGAGGTACAGAGGAAGGCGGGCAACGGTCGCCTCCGGGATCCGTCTTGCCTCCTTCATGCGGCCAGCGTACCGGCGGGCGTTCGCTCCTTTGGTTCGGGAAGGGGGCCAAATCGGGGCACTCCTGGGCGGCTTGTCGGCAGGCGGATCGGCCGAGATTGGGCGCAGGGCCGGGGCGGGGCGGTCCGGGCGCGATCCGTGTCGGGCCGGGGACACGATTCGCGCCCTGAACTTCGGGGCCGGTCAGGCGGGGCCGAGGTGGACGGTGTCGCCGGCGGCCAGCCCGAGGGCCGCGGCGGCCGAACGCCGGTCGAGGCAGATCGCCAGCAGGTCCGCCGAATCGGGGATCAGCCCGACCCGGTCGGCGCCCAGCTCGGCGTACCCCCGGGCCCGTACCGCCACCCGCCTGCCCGCCGACGCGGTGGTGAGGCGGATCCGCGTCCCGAGTGGGTCGAGGGTGGCGGGGCGGACGCCGAGCTCGACGTTTCCGTACCGGTCGACCCAGAGAACCTCGACGTCCAGGCCGTCCTGCGCCACCCGGGCCGTCTCTCCTCCGGCCAGGACGAGCGGTCCGCCGGCCAGCTCTCCGACCGGGACCGGCTCGCCGAGCTCGGCCAGGTCCACGCCGTTACAGAGGTGCGCCGCCACGGGAGCGAAGACATCCCGACCGTCGAAGGTGGCGCCCTCGTCGCGTACGGGTTGGGGCCGGAGGTGCCAGCGCGGGTCCGTCAGGGCCACCGCCCGGGTCGGGGGACCGAGGGCGTGGGCGGCCGGCGTCACGAGGCCGTTGTCGGGCCCAACCAGCACCAGGGCCCCCGCCGCCGTCTCGACGGCCACCGCGCGCCGGGGGGTGCCCACGCCGGGATCGACGACGGCCAGGACGACGCCCGGGGCGAGCCAACGGGCCGCGCGCCACAGGGTCAGCGCGCCGGCGCGCACGTCCTGGGGCGGGACGTCATGGGTGAGGTCGATGACCGACACGGCCGGCGCCATGCGGCGCAGGACCCGGTGGACGACGCCGACGAATTCGTCCACCCGCCCGAAGTCGCTCAGGAAGCTGACCGTGTCGTACCGGCCTGGGCTGTCGTACCGGCTGCCCGGCTCGGAGAGGGAGGTCAGCCGGCCCGGGTGTACTGCTGGGCCAGGTAGCGGTCGACGTCGTCCTCGCGGATCCGGTAGGACCGGCCGACCCGGAGAGCCGGCAGGGCGCCGGACTGGACCAGCCGGTAGACGGTCATGTTGGACACTCGCAGCTGCGCCGCCACCTCGGCCACCGTCACGTAACGGGTTCGACCCTCGTCTGCTGGCACGACAAAACCACCCTTCTCCGCCCACGAGCGTACGACATGGGGGCCGCGTCGTGTCGAGGCTTACCCCTGGCCGAGCTCCCTCGAGCGCTCGGTGGCGCTGGCGACGGCGTCGATGACCGAGGCGCGCACGGCCCCCTGTTCGAGGGCCCGCAGCCCCGCCGCCGTGGTCCCCCCCGGTGAGGTGACGGCGGCGCGCAGGGCCTCTGGCGACTCGCCCGTCTCGTTGAGCATCCGGGCCGCCCCGAGCAGGGTCTGCACGGCGAGGCGGGCGGCGAGCGGCCGTGCCAGCCCGACGAAGACGCCGGCGTCGATCAGCGCCTCCGCCAGCAGGAAGACGTAGGCCGGCCCGGAGCCCGAGAGACCGGTCACGGCGTCCAGGGCGGGCTCGGGCACGCGGACCACGACCCCGACGGCGGAGAGGATCCCCTCACCCCAGGCGAGGTCGGCCTCGGTGGCGGAGGCGCCGCCGGCCAGGCCGGCCGCACCCGCTCCGATCAGGGCCGGCGTGTTCGGCATCGCCCGGAGCACGACCGTCTCGGGCCCGAGGTCGCGGGCCAGGGAACCGATCGTCACCCCCGCCGCCACCGAGAGCACCCGCCCGGCCCCGACCTTCCGGGCCACCGAGCAGGCTGCGGGGACGTCGCCGGGCTTCACGGCGATCACCGCCGCCGCCGCCGAGCCGGGCCCGAGGGCATCGGGGTCGGCGATCACGAGCCCCGGGTGGCGGTCGCCCAGCGCGCCCGGGGCGGCGAGCTCCGCCCGCCGTTCCGCCGACGCCTCGGCGACGACCAGGCGCTCGGCCGGCGCCCAGCCCGACGCCAGCAGCCCGCCGGCGAGCGCCTCCCCCATCCTTCCTCCACCGACCACGATCAACTCGGCAGACCTACCGGGCAACTCCGCAGACATGGCGGGGACGCTACCGGGGGTGGATCAGCGCGCGCTCGAGACCTGCACCCTGACCGGGCCCTGGGGCCGCTCGGTCAGGTGCGGGTCTCTCTCACGTGCCGTTGCCCGCTAAGGCGCCTGGGCACCGCTCGCACTTCCCCGAGCGAACGACGCCGCTCCCCGACGGGCAACGGCCTAGCGAGCGTACCGATGCCGCGGGGGTGCGGCAAGGGTCAGCCGCAAGTCACCAGTTGCCGGGAGACGACTTCCGCCATGCGCCCACGAAGCCGCTCGGCGGCCGCGGTCCACGTATAGGCGCCGGCCCGGGCGGCGGCCGCCGCCCCCATCTCCGCGGCCCGGTCGGGACGGGCGAGGAGGTGGCGGAGGTGCTCGGCGAACTGCTTCGGGTCCCGACCCTCGACCAGGTAGCCGGTGCGGCCGTGGTCCACGAGGGTGGTGAGCCCGCCGACCGCGGACGCCACGACCGGGACGCCGCAGGCCGAAGCCTCGAGCGCAACCAACCCGAAGCTCTCCGAGCGGCTCGGCACCACCACGACGTCGGCGGCCCGGTAGGAGGTCGAGAGCAGCTCGTGGGGCTGGGCGGCCGCCACGTGCACCCGACCCTGCAGCCCGTGCCGGGCGACCCCGCGGTGGACGGCGGCGAGCTCGCCGGCACCCTCGGTGCCGCTCGGCCCGCCGATGATCATCAGCGACGCGCGGGCGAGCCGATCCGACCCCGACCCGGGGGGCAGCCGACCGCCCTCGCCCGCCACCGCCATACCCAGCGCCTCGACCGCGACCGAGGGGCCCTTGAGCGGCTGGATGCGACCGACGAACAAGACCAACGGGTCCTCCTCCGGCCATCCGATCGCCCGCCGGGCCTGGGCGCGCTGGCCGGGACCGAAGATGGCGTGGTCCACGAGGGTGGTGAGCCCGCCGACCGCGGACGCCACGACCGGGACGCCGCAGGCCGAAGCCTCGAGCGCAACCAAC
>WQVT01000391.1 GCA_009785715.1 Acidimicrobiaceae bacterium
GCCCCTCTTCGGCGGGATCGACAAGGCGCGGTTCCGCCGCCAGGTGGTGCCGGGGGACACGCTCGAGATGGAGGTCACCCTGGACCAGGTGGCGGCCCGGGCCGGCAAGGGGACCGGGACGGCACGGGTGGGCGGCCAGATAGCCGCCTCGGTGGGGCTGCTTTTCGTCATCGCCGATCTGTAGCGGCCGGCGGGTCAGCTGCGCCCGGGCGCCGTCCGCTCAGGGCGCGAAGCGTGCTCGCCGGGGGACACGGATCGCGCCCTGAACGTTGGCGGCTGGCCTGAGGGCCAGACGCCACTGCCCCTCCACTGCCCCGCCACCGCCCGCCACCGCCTATGGCCGGGCGCGCTGCGGATGGATGGTCTCGCCGCGGGCCAGCATCGCCACCAGTTGCTCGACCCGACGGGCGCGGGTCTCCGGCCGCTTCGCCTGGTCGATCCGGTAGAGGACGGCATAGCGGTTCGCCCGGTTGAGCCCGTCCCACGTGGCCCTGGCGGCCGGGTCTCCCTCCAACGCCGCAGAGAAGTCCGCCGGCACCTCGATCGTGGCAGAGCCGGCGTAGGCGGCCTCCCACCTTCCGTCCGCCTTCGCACGTTCCACTTCGGCCAGCCCCCGAGCACGCATCCGTCCCGAGGCGATGAGCGCTTCGACGAGACCGACGTTGCGACGCGACCACCCGCTCCTCGGGCGCCGGGGCGTGAACCGCTGGCGGTAGGTGGCGTCGTCGCGCCTGCCGATCTGGCCGTCGATCCACCCGTCACAGAGCGCCTCGTCGAGCGCCTGGTCATAGGTGAGGCTGGTAGGCGCGACGGTGCCCTTCTTGGCCAGCACCAGCCGCACGCCGCGCGAGGCCGACCCCGAGGTGGCCAACCATGCCCGCCAGCCCTCGGCGTCGGCGACGATCAGCTCTGGCAATTCGTCGGCCACGGACTCCGCGTGCTACGGGCGGCGGAAGATCAACGTCGAGTTGTGGCCGCCGAAGCCGAAGCTGTTGGTCATCACGACGTCGGCGTCGAGCGGCCGCGCCTCCCCGGGGATGTAGTCGAGGTCGCAGTCGGGGTCGGGCGTCTCGAGGTTGATGGTCGGCGGGGCGATGCCGGTGGCCAGGACCTGCAGGCAAACCAGGGATTCCAGCGCTCCCGCCGCCCCGAGCGTGTGCCCGGTCATCGACTTGGTGGATGACATCGGCGGCGCCCCGCCGGAGCGGTCGAACACCTGGTGCACCGCCAGCGTCTCGACCCGATCGTTCGGCGGGGTCGAGGTCCCATGCGCATTGATGTAGTCCACCTGTGACGGGTCGAGACCCGCCTCCTCGAGGGCCAGCCGCATCGAGCGGACCGCACCGTCGCCGTCGGGGTGGGGCGTGGTGATGTGGTGGGCGTCGGAGGTGGCGCCGAAGCCGACGATCTCGGCCAGGATCGGAGCCCCGCGACGCAGGGCGTACTCCCGCTCCTCGAGGATCAGCGTGGCCGCTCCTTCGCCGAACACGAACCCGTCCCGGTCCAGATCGAACGGGCGAGAGGCGGCTGCCGGCGTGTCGTTGCGGGTCGAGAGCGCCTTCATGGCGGCGAAACCGGCGACGGCGATCTTCGTGATCGGCGCCTCGCTCCCCCCGCAGATCATGGCGTCCGCCCGGCCGAGACGAATCAGGTCGAAGCCCTCGCCGATGGACTGTGCGGAGGCCGTGCAGGCCGTGACCGTGCAGGAGTTGTAGCCCTTTGCGCCCCACTCCATCGCCAGGTGGCCGGCGGCCATGTTCGCCAACGTCATCGGCAGCGCGTAGGGATTGATCCATTCGGGGCCGCGGTAGGCCATCGTGAGGAGGCCGTCCTCGATCGCCTGGATCCCCCCGATCCCGGTGCCGTAGATCACCCCGATGCGTTCGGCGTCGGCCGCCACGTCGAGCTTGGCGTGCTCGAGGGCCTCTCCGGTGGCGGTCAGCGCCAGCTGGACGACCCGGTCCAGATGGCGGGCCCGCCGCTTGCCGAAGCGGGCCATCGGGTCGAAGTCGGGAACCTCGGCCGCGATGCGAACCGGCAGATCGGAGGCATCGAACAGGCTGATCGGCCGGACGCCGGAGCGCCCCGCCACGAGCCCTGCCCAGGTGTCGTCGAGGGTCGTGCCGAGCGGGGTCACCGCGCCGGCCCCTGTAACCACGACCCGCCGAGTTTCGCGTTGGACCATCGGGCCAGCTTAGAAGTTGGGAATAGGTGACCTGGTGGTACCCAATCGCCGGCGACCAAGTAGAAACACAGGCGATGGCCGTTACCACGCAGGGGCGCAGCGAACGTCCCCAGCTCCCCGAGACCCGGGGCTACCGATTGAAACGGGCGCTGCTCGGCAAGCCCCTCGTCAGCGAACAGCTGTCGGAGGAGCGGCTGAACAACCAGATCGCGCTCGGCGTCCTCGCCCCCGACTGCATCTCCTCCACGGCCTACGGAACCGAGGAGATGCTCACCATCCTCGTCCCCGCCGCCGGCGTCGCCGCCTTCTCGCTCCTGCTGCCGGTCACCTTTGCGATCATCGGCGTGCTCTTCTTCGTGACCCTCTCGTACCGAGAGGTGGTCATGGTCTACACGAAGGCGGGCGGGTCCTACGTGGTGGCCCGGGACAACTTCGGCCCGAAGACGGCGCAGATCTCCGCTGTGGCGCTGATGATCGACTACACGGTCACCGTGGCCGTGCAGTCGGCAGCGGGCACGAACGCCCTCACCTCCGCCGTCCCCTCGCTCGTCCACTACCAGTTGGAGATCACGGTCGCCGTGGTCGTGGTCCTGGTCTACGGGAACCTCCGCGGCATCAAGGAGGCCGGTCGGGTCTTCGCGATACCCACGTACCTGTTCATCGTCACCTGCGCCTCGGTGATCGTCGTCGGCGTCATCCGGGACCTCGTCTCCGGCCTGCCGAGGGTCCAGACCCACGCCGGCGTGCTCACACAGACTTCAAACCTCGGGCACACGGGCAGCGAATTCGGGCTGCTCCAGGGCGTGGCGATCTTCTACCTCCTGAAGGCCTTCGCCAACGGCGGTTCCTCGCTCACCGGTCTGGAGGCGATCTCCAACGGCGTGTCGGCGTTCCGGCCCCCCGAGGGGCGCAACGCCCGCAGGACCCTCGTCGTGATGAGCTGCACGCTCGGCTTCCTGGTCCTCGGGGTCTCCTTCCTGGCGCACGTCACCCACGCCACCCCTTACTCCATCGGCAGCCCGACGGTGCTCTCCCAGGAGGCCCGGGCGGTCTTCGGTACCGCCGCCTTCGGCCACGCCCTGTTCCTGATCGTCCAGCTGGCCACGCTGCTGATCCTGTACACGGGGGCGAACACGAGCTTCAACGGGTTCCCGTACCTGGCCAGCTTCGTGGCCGGCGACCGCTTCCTTCCCCGCAAGCTCACCAAGCGCGGGCACCGCCTGGTGTTCTCCAACGGGATCATCGTCCTCGCCTTTTTCTCCATCCTCCTCCTGCTCCTCACCGACGCCAGGGTGGATTCACTCGTCGCCGTCTACGCAATCGGCGTGTTCACGGGCTTCACCATGGCCGGGGCGGGCATGAGCAAGCACCACCTCCGGCTGAAGGAGCGCCACTGGCCGCTCAAGCTCTGCATCAACGGTTTCGCCGCC
>WQVT01000392.1 GCA_009785715.1 Acidimicrobiaceae bacterium
TCCCGCCGGCCTCGGATGGCAGGTAGCACGCCCGACGGGCCATGATCGAGGTATGGCTTACGACTTCGATCTGGTAGTGCTCGGCGCCGGGCCCGGCGGCTACACCGCGGCGGTGCGTGCGTCACAGCTCGGGCTCTCGGTGGCCGTCGTCGAGGAGCGGTACTGGGGCGGAATCTGCCTGAACGTAGGCTGCATCCCGTCCAAGGCCCTCCTCCGGAACGCGGAGCTCGCCCAGATCGTCCACGACGAGGCGGAACTGTTCGGCATCCGCGCCGGTACCGACGGCACCGGGGGGCCGGTCACGATGGACTACGGCGTGGCGTTCGACCGCAGCCGGGACGTGGCCGACGGGCGGGTCAAGGGCGTGCACTACCTGATGCGCAAGAACAAGATTGAGGAGGTCAACGGCACCGGGCGGTTCACCAGCGCCCACGAGATGGTGGTCGACGGCACCGACGGTCAGCGCACGATCTCCTTTGCCAACTGCATCATCGCAACCGGCACGACGACCAGGCTGCTCCCCGGAACCCGGCTCTCCGAGCGGGTGGTCACCTTCGAGGAGCAGATCCTCACCCGTGACCTGCCGGCGAGCATCATCATCGCCGGCGCCGGGGCCATCGGGGTCGAGTTCGCCTATGTGCTGCGGAACTTCGGGGTCGACGTGACGATCGTCGAGTTCCTCGACCGCCTGGTGCCGCTCGAGGACGAGGAGGTCTCCGCCGAGCTGGCCCGTCGCTACCGCCGCTACGGGATCACCGTCCACACCTCCACCCGCGTGGACGCGATCGACGATTCCGGCGACAAGGTGGCGGTCACCGTCACCGGCAAGGACGGCGGCCAGCAGGTGCTCTACGCCGACAAGGTCCTCCAGGCGATCGGCTTCCAGCCCCGAGTCGAGGGCTATGGCCTCGAGAACACGGGCGTGGCGCTCACCGAGCGGGGCGCCATCGACGTCGACGAGTACTGCCAGACGAACGTGCCGGGGATCTACGCGATCGGCGACGTCACGGCCAAGCTGATGCTCGCCCACGCCGCCGAGGCGATGGCGATCGTCGCCGCGGAGACGATCGCCGGGCACGGCACCCAGGTCATCGACTACGTGATGGTGCCGAGGGCGACGTTCTGCCAGCCCCAGATCGCCAGCTTCGGCCTCACCGAGGCCCAAGCGCGCGAGCGTGGCGACGACATCACCGTCGTGAAGTTCCCGTTCACCGCCAACGGCAAGGCGCAGGGCGCCGGCGACCCGGGTGGGTTCGTGAAGCTGATCGCCGTCGGCGAGCAGAAGGAACTGATCGGCGGGCACCTGATCGGCCACGACGTGTCCGAGCTCCTGCCCGAGCTGACCCTCGCCCAGGCCTATGACCTCACCGCCCACGACGTCGCACGGAACATCCACGTCCACCCGACGATGGGTGAGGCGGTCAAGGAGGCCCTCCACGGCCTGATCGGCGAGATGATCAACCTCTAGCCCTCACGCTCCTCCACGGGTCCTTCAGGTCGTCGCTTCGGGACTTTCGCCCCTGTGCCGGGGCACGCCGGCGAGCCAGGCTCGAACCAAGAGGTTCGGGCCGTCAGGCTCGGCAGAGGAGGCGCACCAGATGTTGCTGGCCATGGGGTTCCACGACGTTGACACGAGGACCCCCGAGCCGTTGATCGTGGTCGGGGTCGACGGGAGCGAGGGATCCAATGCCGCCCTGCGCTGGGCCGTCGAGGAGGCGAAGCTGACCGGCGACCGCGTGGAGGCGGTGAGCGTCTGGCCGGTCGCGACCGTCACGCACGGCCTGGCCGTGCCGGGCGTCGATGACGTGACGGCGGAGAGCACGACGGCCGAAGAGGTGCATGCCGCGCTCGCCGGGACCGGGCCGGTCGACGTCCCCGTCAACGTGAAGTGCCTGTACGGCAATCCCCGCGTGGTCTTGCGCCGTGCGGCGGCGTCGCGGCCGGCCGACCTCGTGGTCATCGGCCGGACGCATGAGTACCTCGGCTACGAGGTCCTCGCCGGGTCGGTGGGCCGCGCCGTGCGGCGCAATGCCTCCCGCCCCGTCGTGGTGGTCCCACCCTCGTGGGGGTGCTCGCCGCGAACCGACGTCATCGCCGTCGGGATGGACGGGACCCGCCGGGCACGGGCCGCATTGCGGTGGGCGATGGCCGAGGCCGGACGGCGCCACGCGACGGTCCGGGCGGTCCTGGCCTGGGACAGCTCGTCGCGCGCCCACGCCGCCGGGGCTCTGTCGGTGGTGGCGGACTCACACCGGGCCGCACAGGCGAAGGCGGAGGAGATCGTCACCGATGAGATCCGGCTGACCCGGGAATCCCTCCCCGGGCTCTCCGAAGTCGAGGTGATCCCGGTCGCGGCGCACGCCGCCGCTCATGTCGCCCTTCTTCGCGAGTCGGCAGGTGCCGACCTGCTCGTGCTCGGAGACCATCGCCGGCTGGAGCTCGACGAGCTCCTCCTCGGGTCGACCACACGGGTCTGCCTGCGTCACGCCGTCCCGCCTGTGGTCCTCGTCCCGAACGTGCCCTGACGCCGGCGAAGGGTCCGAGGTTCGTTCCAGACGGGTTACTCTCCGTGCTTAGCCTTCTGACGACCGGGCAGGATCCTGTCGGGATGCAGGATGCCGAAAGGAGTGGACGGGCATGAGCGACCAGGCAGAAGTGATCGTCGTGGCTGTGGACGGGTCCCCGGCGTCCGAGGCGGCCGTCGCCTGGGCGGCAAGGCAGGCCAAGCTGACGGGCGCGCAGCTGCAGGCGGTGACGGCATGGCAATTGCCCGCCCTGGCCTACGGGTCCATGTTGTTCCCCGCCGAGGACGATCTGCAGCACGCCAGTGCCCAGACCCTCGAGGAGACCCTCGAGAAGGTGTTGGGCGACGACCAGTCCAACGTCACCACCCGGGTGATCCACGGCCCGGCCGCCCTCGTCCTCGTGGAAGCCTGCAAAGACGCCGACCTGCTCGTGATGGGCAGCCGCGGTCACGGAGCCTTCACCGGGATGTTGCTCGGGTCCGTCAGCGACTACTGCGTGGCGCGCGCTCCCTGCCCGGTCGTCGTCGTCCGCGACCCTCGGCGCTACGAGGAGGAATAGCCGGCCCGGATCAGACGGGCGACGGGCGACAGGCGAGGCCTCAGGTGGCCTGCGAAGCCGGGGCGGGGTGGCCCGGCACCACGAGCACGGGGCAGCTGGCGTGCCGAACGCACTCGCGGCTCACTGACCCGAGGAAGGCCCTCGTAACACGCCCGTAGCCGTGGCTGCCGACGACGAGCATGGCTGCGCCGTGCGCAGCCTCGACCAGCCCCTTGGCGGCCGGTCCCTCGAAGAGACGGGTCTGCACCTCGACGCCGTGGCGTCGGGCCTCGCGTTCGGCGCGATGGAGGATCGCGGCGCCCACCTTCTTGCCTTCCGGGCGGTCGAACGGCGTGACCATGGCGTCGGAGATCCAGCTCCAGGCGTGCACGATCAGCAGGCGTCGTCCGCTGAGCGCGGCCTCCCCTATTGCCCAGCGAACCGCTTCCTCCGCGCAGTCCGATCCGTCGGTTCCGACCACGATCGTGTTCGCATCTGCACCCTTCATGGCGGCCTCCCGCACTGCATTCCCGGTAA
>WQVT01000393.1 GCA_009785715.1 Acidimicrobiaceae bacterium
GATCAGGTCGTGACGATCGCCTCGAGCGTCCAGTCGGGATGGTCGGCCTCGACCCGGTCCAGCCAGTAGGGGCTGTTGAACACGGCAAGGAGCGTCCCGTCCGTCCGCTCCAGCACGTCCACTCCCCCGACTCCCCGCAGGTGCCCGGCCGTCTCGCCATCGGTGCGCCGCACCGTGCGCTCCTGGGGGACCGAGAGGTCGACGGCGGCGCCGAACTCGCGCTCGAGGCGGTGGGCGAACACCTCGAACTGCATCTGGCCCACCGCAGCCAGGATGGTGGTCGGGTCGCCGGGCCGACGGAGGACCTGGACGACGCCCTCCTGCTCCATCTGCTCCACGCCGCGGCGGAACTGCTTGAACCGGGACAGGTCCTTGGGCGAGGCCGAGGCGGTGAGCTCGGGGGCAAAGGCGGGGATGCTCGGGAACGTGACCGGCCCGGCGGCGTAGAGCGAGTCGCAGATGCGCAGGCCGCTGGCGTTGACCAGGCCGATGACGTCACCGGGCCAGGCGTCGTCGATGGTGTTTCGCTCGGAGCCGAACACCGAGGCCGCGTACTTGGTCGAGAAGGGCTTGCCCGTCGGGCCGTGGGTAAGGACCATGCCGCGCTCGAAGTGCCCCGAGCAGACCCGGACGAAGGCCACGTGGTCGCGGTGCGCCGGGTTCATGTTGGCCTGGATCTTGAAGACGAACCCGGAGAAGGGCTGCTCGAGCGGACGGGGAACGCCCTCGGCGTCCAGGCTCGGCGACGGCGGCGGGGCGAGATCGACCACGGCGTCGAGGAGGTGGCGCACACCGAAGTTGGTCAACGCCGAGCCCACGAAGAGCGGGGAGGACTCGCCGGCCAGGAACGCCTTACGGTCGTAAGACGCCCCGACCTCGTCGAGGAGGGCGACGTCGTCGACGGCCCGCTCCCAGGCCGGGCCGAACAGCCGGGCCGCCTCGACGGGCTCGAGGGTCTCGTCGACCCCCCGGGCGGCGCCGTGCGCCGTCCGCTCGAAGCGGACCATCGTCCCGCGGCGCCGGTCGAGCAGCCCGTGGAAGTCACCGGGCTCGCCGACCGGCCAGGTGATCGGGGCGGGGGCCAGACCGATCTGCTGCTCGATCTCGTCGAGGAGGGCCAGGGGATCCTTGCCTGGGCGATCGCACTTGTTCAAGAAGGTGAGGACCGGGAGGTTCCGGCTGCGGCACACCTCGAACAGCTTGAGGGTCTGCGGCTCGATGCCCTTCGCCACGTCGAGGACCATCACTGCGGCGTCGGCGGCGGCCAGCACCCGGTAGGTGTCCTCAGAGAAGTCCCGGTGTCCGGGGGTGTCGAGCAGGTTGATCGTGTGGTCCCGGTACGCGAACTGCAGCACCGTGGAGCTGATCGAGATCCCTCGCTGCTGCTCCATCTCCATCCAGTCGGAGCGGGCCCGCTGCCGGCCCGCCCGGGCCTTGACGGCGCCGGCCTGTTCCACGGCCCCGGCGTAGAGGAGGAACTTCTCGGTGAGGGTGGTCTTGCCGGCGTCGGGGTGGGAGATGATGGCAAAGGTCCGTCGACGCCCAGCCTGCTTTTCTGCTTCCGCCGCCTCACTCATGGCTCCCCAGGGTACCGGGGGGCTGTGACAGCGAACGTCAGGCCGAGCGCGCCAGCAGGATGTCGCGGGTGATCTCCAGCTGGCCGAGGTGCTGGGCGAGCTCCTCGTAGACGTGGAGCAACACGCCTCCACGGGTGGCGCCGATGGGCGTGTCCGCGAACGCAGGAGGAACGGCTCCCCGGTTCTTCCCGGCCCAGTCGCCCGCAGCGACCGCGTCGGCGACCGCCCGTCGTGCCGCGGGAACCTCGGCGACAAGGTCGGCCACCTTGCCGGTGGCGGGGAACTCCGCCTCCCGGTCGCGCGGCACCTTGCCGCCGCCTGCCACCTCGTCCGACCACCAGCGGGTCAACCCGACGCAGTGGGTGACGATGCCGAAGGGGCTGTTGGCGCCTTCGAGGTCAGGCCGCTCGTTGACCAGGTCGTCGCCCAGCGCGTTCAGGATGCGGACCATCCCGTCGAATGCCCGGTCGACCATGAAGAGGAACCCTTCGGGAGACAGCTCCAGTGCGGTGGCCATGGGCGGCGAGCTTAGACATCCGGTCCTCGCCCAGCCGCCCCGCTGGCCTTGCCGCTCCTTCTTCTTTACTTCTTGTTGTTGATGGACACCGTCTGCCAGAGGACCTCTCCGCCCTCCGTCGTGAGCCCGGTTCCCGTCACCCCCGGAGCCGTCAGGTTGAACAGCGGGGCGAAGAACAGCACGGGCGAGTACGCCTGGTCGCTGATGTACTTGTAGACCTCGCCGTAGACCTTCGCCCGGGCCGACTTGGAGGCCACCGCCACGCCCTCGTTGATCAAAGCGTCGAGCTTCGGGTCCTTGATCCCGGTGAAGGGGGCGTTCGAGGCGTACCAGAACTGCAGGCCGAGCAGGATGCCCGGGTCATAGCCCCCACCGGCGGAGAACTTCATCTGCCAGTTGTTGGACTTGTAGTCGGTGATGTTGTCCGTGAAGCTCTCCGGGGCGAAGGTGACCTTGATGCCCGCCTTGCTGTACTCGCCGATCACGGCCTCGGCAAGGGGCGTCATCGACGTCTCGGTCTTGAGGGTGACGTTGATTCCGCCGAGTTGCTGGACGAGGGCCTTGGCCTTCGCCAGGTTGTAGGTCCGGTAGCCCGGCACCTTCGGCTCGAAGAACAGCTCACCGGGGCCGCGCAGCGACTGGGTCGCGGTCGCCCGGCCGAGGTAGAGGGCCTTGTTGATCGGCCCCGGGTCGAGGGCGTAGTACATCGCCTCGCGGGCCTTGATGTTGTTGAACGGAGCCACCGTCGTGTTGAGCTGCACGGCGCTCGCGCCCGTCCCCGAGGGGATGATCGGCGTCAGCTTCACGCCCTTCAGGCTCGGAATCAGCGAATAGGTGGCGAACGACTCGTAGGCCTGGCCCTGACCGGCCTGGATCGCGTTGTAGGCGCTCTGGTCGGAACCGACCACCGTGACGTCGATTCCGTCCAGCTTGGGCTGCCCCTTCTCGAAGTAGTTGGGGTTCCTCTTCAGCACCATCGAGGTGCTGGGGATCATCTTGACCATCTCGAACGGTCCCGCGCCGACCGGGTTCAGGGCGAAGGTCTTCTCCCCCTCCTTGGCGAGGGCGGTCGGCGAGACGATCCAGTCCGGGGCCGAGGCGATGAACGCGTTCTCGATGGGCGCGAACGGCTTGGAGAGCTTCAGCTGCACCTCGTAGGGGTTCGGCGCCGACATCGAGGCGACCGGGAAGCTCGGCAGGCAGATGCACGCGTTGGCGGGGTTCAGGTCCCGCTTGAGGTTGAAGATGACCGCCTGAGCGTTGAACGGGGTCCCGTCGGTGAACTTGACCCCGTGACGCAGGAAGATGTCGAACGTCTTCAGGTCCTTGGAGAGCTTGGCGCTGCTGGCCAGGTCGGGCTGCGGCTGCTTTCCTCCCTGCGAGAACAGCTCGCCGTAGATCATGTTCATGTAGTCGTGGTCGACGGCGTCCGAGGTGTCGGTGGCCGGGTCGAGACCGGGGAACACGCCGTAGTTCGCCGTCGTCGCGAGGAGCTTCAGCGTTCC
>WQVT01000394.1 GCA_009785715.1 Acidimicrobiaceae bacterium
CTGCTCTCGGCCGAGCGGCCGGTGTTCTACGCCGGCCAGGGCGTGTTGTGGGCGGAGGCCACCGACGAGCTCGTCGAGCTGGCCGAGCTGACGCAGGTGCCGGTGATGACCAGCTACATTGGCAAGAGCGCCTTTCCCGAGAACCACCCCCTGGCGCTCGGGGCGGGGGGCGCCGCGCTGAGCGCAGGCATCTATCACCTTTTGCCCAAGTCCGACCTCATCTTCGGCATCGGTTCGAGCCTGCTGCGCAGCCTCGGTGCCCATGGCATCCCGGCCGGGCGCACCATCGTGCAGGCGACGTCCGATCCCGACGACCTGGGCATGGAGTACCCGATCGCCTGCGGGCTGGTCGGCGACGCCAAGCTCGTCCTCGCTCAGCTGATCGACGAGGTGCGCAGCCAGCTACCCGCCGGCCGTCCCACCGCCACCGACCTCCACGCCGAGATCGCCGAGGCCAGGGAGGCCGGACGGCGCGAGATCGGCGCCAGGCTGACCGCCGACACCAAGCCGATCAACCCGTACCGGGTCATCGACGAGTTGATGCGCGCCGTCGACGCGGAAACGACGATCATCACCCACGACTCGGGCTATCCCCGAGATCATCTGGCCCCCACCTACCAGAGCGTGGTTCCCCGCGGGTACCTCGGCTGGGGACAGACCACTCCGCTCGGCTCCTCGCTCGGCCTGGCCCTCGGCGCCAAGGCCGCCGCACCCGAGAAGACCGTGATCGCCTTCATGGGCGACGCCGCCTTCGGCCAGTCCGGCCTCGAGGTCGAGACCTCGGTGCGGAACCACCTGCCGATCCTGGTCGTCCTCGTCAACAACGGCGAGATGGGTGTCTACGAAAAGATGCAGCCGGTGGCCGTCGAGCGCTACGGGCTCAAGTACCTCTCCGGGAAGTACTGCGACGTCGCCGCCGCCCTCGGCGCCCACACCGAGCGCGTCGAGAACCCTGAGGACCTCGCCCCGGCGCTCGCCAAGGCCCTCGAGCAGGTGGCCGGCGGGCAGACTGCGGTGCTAGAGGTCATCACCACTCCCGAGCCGTTCGTCTTCAGGCTCTAGACCGTTCCTCTCGGAACCAGGGGGAAAAGCAATGCTTGCAGGCCAGATCGTCGCTCCGGATCAGATGGACGTCGTCGAGGTACCCGAGCCCACGCCGGACGACGGCCAGGTGCTGGTCGACGGCACCCGGGTGTCGATTTGCGGGAGCGACGTGCACATCCTCTACGACGGGTTGGTCCGCGCCTTCCCGAGCCCGCCGGGATCCCCGGGCCACGAGGCGGTCGGCCAGGTGATCGAGAGCCGGTCGGCGGACTTCGCACCGGGGGAGTGGGTGCTCGCCGTGCCCAACCCGCCCGTCGCCCGCTGCTACGCCGAGCAGTTCCTGGTGGAGGGCACCTCGCTGATCAAGGTCCCCGAGGGGGCGGACCCGAACCGGGTGCTGATGGCCCAGCAGCTCGGGACCACCGTCTACGCCTTCCGCCGCCATTGGCCCGCGGCGCTCGACGCCGGCGGGAAGACCGCTGCGATCTGTGGCGCCGGTTCGGCGGGCCTGTTCTTCGTCCAGCTGGCACGCCTCGCCGGATTCGAGAAGGTCGTGGTGTCCGACCTTTCGCCGCTGCGACTGCAGATCGCCAAGGAGTTCGGCGCCAACGTCACCGTGGAGGCTCCCGGCCAGTCCTTCGTGGAGGCCGTGCTCGAGGAGACCGGCGGGGAGGGCGCGGACCTGGTGATCGAGGCCGTCGGCTTCGACGCCACCCGGATCGAGTGCCTTGACGCCGTTCGGCGCGAGGGCCGGGTCGGCTATTTCGGCTTTCCCGAGGCGCCGCAGCGCCGGAATGGCGGCCCCGAGGTGTGGGCGTATTCCAAGGCCTGGGCGAAGATCTGCTCGATCGAGGTGGTCACCGGCACCCAGCGCGAGCCCGGCCTCCGCTCGTTCCACGAGGCCGTCGATCTCATCGTGTCGGGTCGGGTCAACGTCGATCCGTTCCTCGATCCCATCTTTCCCCTCGCCAACGTGCAGCAGGCGTTCGAGGCCGCTCGCGACCGGCTGGGCGGAAAGATCGCTGTCGATCTGCGCTCCTGAGCGGAACTCGCCCGGTGCCGAAAGCCAAGTCGGCGGCCCGGACCCGGGAGCGCGCTCCCGTGGCTTCGAGCCGCGCGAACACCGGTGAGAAGCCGCCCTCCGAGGGTTCTGTCGAGAACGCCCCCACCACGAACGCCCCCACCACGAACGCTCCCGCCAAGAACACCCCGGCCAAGACCGCTCCCGGTGGAGTCCAGTCGATCGAACGGGCCTTCGAGCTCCTCGAGCTCCTGGCCGACGCCCGCTCCAGCCTCGGCCTGTCCGAGCTCTCGTCTGCATCAGGGCTGCCGCTTCCGACCATCCACCGGTTGATTCGGACGCTCGTGAACCAGGGGTATGTCCGCCAGGAGCGCTCCCGCCGGTACACGCTCGGCCCAAGCCTGATCCATCTGGGCGAGGTTTCCGGGCGCCTGCTCGGGACGTGGCTGCGTCCCCATCTGGTCCGTTTGGTGACGCTCACCAACGAGACCGCAAACCTGGCGATGCTCGACGGGGACGACGTCGTCTACATCGCCCAGGCGTCGAGCCTGCAACACCAGATGCAGATGTTCTCAGAACCGGGAAGGCGCGCCCTTGCGCACTGCACGGCGGTGGGCAAGGCCCTGCTCGCCCAGCTCGACCCCGCCGACGCCAAGGCGATCCTGATGCGCAGCGGGATGCCCAGGATCACCTCCGCGACGATCACGGATCCGGACCTGCTGCTCGCCCACCTCGAGGTGATCCGCCGGCAGGGCTATGCCGTCGACGAAGGCGAGCAGGAGATCGGTGTCCGGGGCTTCGCCGTCGCGCTCAGGGACATCCCGTCGCTGCAGGCCATCTCCGTCACCGGGCCGGTGGCACGGATGACCGATGACGCCGCGTCGCGGATCGTGCCGTCGCTGTTCGAGGTGGCGGGGGAGATCCGTGAGCGGATCGCAGCCGAGGGCCAGCGCCGGAGCACCTAGCGGAGCTCTTCGAGTAGCTACGGGGGTTACAACTGCGCCTTGAGCTCCTCGAGGGCGCGGCCGTGCTCGCGCAGCGCGGCGTAGGCCGGCCGCTCGCGGATCTTGGCCAGGGCCCAGCGGACCGCCTCGGCGCGGTTGGGCGCGATGCCGGCGCCGATCAACGTGTCGAGGGTCTCGAGGTCGACCGGTCCGAGCCGGGCCATGACCGGCACGAGCTCGCTCCGGGACTCGTCCCGGCCCGGGCCGCCGGCCCTGACGAAGAAGCGGTTCCCCTCGCCGCCGCCGATGAGCTGCAGGCGGCCGTTCCCGTCCGGGAGCGCCTCTCGCACGTCCTCGGCGACCCGGCGGATCTCACCGGCGTACACCGTGTGGAAGCCGTGGAGTGTGTGCTCCGAGGCCTCGGGGAGCGTCTCCGGATTGGCGGTGATCCGGACGAGGACGGTGCCCGGCTCAACGGCGGGATCGTCGGCATGCCGGAGCACCTTCACCTCCGCCAGCGCTCCGGCCGGGAACCGGTCCCGGACCTTCTGTTCGATC
>WQVT01000395.1 GCA_009785715.1 Acidimicrobiaceae bacterium
CCGATCACGGCGCGGGCCACGCCCGGGTCCCCGAGGGCGGCGTTGGGTGCCCAGTGGCCGATGATCGGCTGGCCGATCAGGAAGGCCGCGAAGGCGGTGATCTCCCCGATCACCAGGATCACCACGGCAAAGACCGCGCACTTGGCCGCCAGGAAGCGCCAGCGGCGGGGCACCGCGGCGAGGCTGGTGCGGACCATCCCGCTCGCATACTCCCCGGCGATGAACATCACCCCGAGGACGGAGATCGCCAGTTGGGCAAAGAACGTCCCGCTGAGGGAGATCCCCGTGGGATCCCAGTTCACGCGGGCGCTGGCATCGGTCGAATAGTGGCTGGCGGCCGCCCACGACAACAGGGCGCCGATCCCGACGGTAAGAGCGACGGCGATGGCGATCGTGATGTAGGTCGAACGGACGCTTCGGAACTTGATCCACTCGGCCCGAACCGAGTCGACGACGGTGGCCGGGCGGTGCGCCCGGCGCGCGGCTGGGGCCACCGAGGGCCCGGGTGCGGTCTGGACGGGGGCGGTCATCGGGGCTCTCCTCCCGCGACGCCGGCCGGGACGGCCGGGGTGATCCCCGTGTCCCCGGTGTGGTATTCGACGCTGTCCTTGGTCAGCTCCATGAAAGCCTCCTCGAGTGATGCCCGTTGCGGGCTGAGCTCGTGGAGCACCACGCCCGTTTTTGCCGCCATCTCCCCCACCGCGGGGGCGTCCACACCGGTCACGTCGAGTGCGCCGTCCGGCGTCGGGGTGACGGTGGCTCCGATCCCTACCAGCGCATTCGCCAAGCGGGTCCCGTCCGGCGTGCGGACCAGCACCGACTGGGTCGTGCTGCGCTCGATGAACTCCTCGACGCTCGTGTCGGCGATGAGCTTGCCGCGCCCGATGACGACGAGACGCTGCGCCGTGAGCGCCATCTCGCTCATCAGGTGGCTGGAGACGAAGATCGTGCGTCCCTCGCGGGCCAGCGCCTGCATCAGCTGCCGGACCCAGACGATGCCTTCGGGGTCGAGCCCGTTGACCGGCTCGTCGAAGATCAGCACGCCCGGATCGCCGAGAAGGGCTGCGGCGATCCCGAGCCGCTGGCTCATGCCGAGTGAGAACTTCCCGAGGCGCCCTTTGGCGACGCTCTCCAGCCCGACGATGCGCAGGCACTCGTCGACCCGGCTGAGCGGCAGGCCGTTGCTGGCGGCCATCCACTCGAGGTGCGCCTTGGCGCGCCGGTTCCCCTGCATGGCCTTGGCGTCGAGAAGGACGCCCACCTCCGTGAGCGGGGTCGGCAGCTGCCGGTACAAGCGTCCGCCGATGGTGACCTCGCCCGAGTTGGGGGCGTCGAGGCCGACGATCATCCGCATCGTGGTGGTCTTCCCGGCCCCGTTGGGGCCGAGAAAGCCGGTGATCTGACCCGGGATCAGGGTGAAGGAGAGGTCGTTGACCGCCGTCACCGTCCCGTACCGCTTGATGAGGTTGTGCGCCTCGATCATCCGCTGCCTTCCTTCTTGTCTTGGGGGGCCCTGCTCACCGTTAGGGTCATCCCCATCATCGGACATTCACACCGGGCGCGCATCGGACGCAGGCATGATCGGGTACTCCTCCGTGAGGATGAGGCACGACCGGGGTACAGCCCCCGGGTAGGTTGGGAGCCGGAGGCGAGCAAATGCAGATCGAACGATTGCAGATCGACCAGGAAACGTTCATCCAGGCGCTCGGGGGGGAGGAGGCGGCCGCCACGATGTCCGCCTCGGCCAAGGCCGACGCCCTGGACGACTTCATGATCGGGGCGTTGAACGACCCGGGGTATCCCGAGATGGTCGCCCGCGCCCGTAACGGCGGGCCACCCACGCTGCGGCGCGGTACCGGCGCCATCTTCGGGGACGGGCAGCGCCAGCCCTTTGACCTCGTCCCGCTCCCCACGGCGCCGACGCTGCTCGACTACTTCCGGCTCCGGCTCCCGCTCCCCTTCCTCCGCCATCTGCTCCAAAGCGCCGGGATGGCACTCGAGTCCGGGGTGGAGGAGGAGCTCGTCCTCGCCTGCCTTTTGCACGACTTCGGGCAGAACCTGGCCCGGGTGGACCACGGGTGGTGGGGGGCGCAGATGATCGAGCCCTACGTCTCCGAGCGGGTCGCATTCGCCGTGCGTTACCACCAGGCGTTGCGGTTCTACGCAGACGAGGCGGCCGGCTACCACTATCCGGAGTTGTATGTCCAGATCTTCGGAGAGGGCTACATCCCCGAGCCCTACATCGCGGCTACCTATGAGCAGGTTCGGAAGCACCCCTGGTACATGGCGGCCCGGATGGTCACCGTGAACGACCTCTACGCCTTCGATCCGAACAAATCGGTGTCACTCGATCCCTTCGTCGACATTATTGGTCGCCATTTCCGTCAACCACCCGAGGGACTGGGGTTCGACGGGAGTCCGATCGCCCACATGTGGCGCTCATTGAGCTTCCCTGACCACCCATTGTGAGACAGCCGACGAGGAGTCAATTCATCCGCCTACGCTGTCCCGAATGGATCCGGAAGGTCGGGTAAGAGTCTCCCCGTTGCAGCCGCGTGGGAAGCAGTCTGTCGGAAAGATGCTGGACGCCACAGGCGAACTTATTGACGAGGTTGGCTACGAACACCTGACAACACAACAAGTTGCGCGGCGCTCCGGCGTCTCCATCGGCCTCGTCTACCACTATTTCCCCGACCGCTTGGCGTTGGTCGAAGCACTGATCGCCCGTAACTCTGAGCGATTCATGGCAGGCGTTGAGGAACGGTTGGACAGCGCTGAGGTGACCACTTGGCGTGAGGCACTCAATGCGGTACTGGACGTTCTCATCGAGATGTACCGGCACGAACCAGGGTTTTGCAAAATTGGATTGAACGATCGCTTCTTGACCGCTCAAAGCGCTCCGGTCATCACCGACCAGGATCATCTTGCGGGGGCCTTCCTTGCCCTCTACCGGGAGCGGTATGCCCCCGGAGGACCCGAGCGGCCGGACCTGCCACAGCGGTTCGAGATCGCCGTCCAGATGGGCGACGCACTCCTGGGCCGGGCGTTTCGCAGCAACCGGGACGGCGAGGAGTGGGTGCTGGCGGAGGCGCGCCGGGTGCTGGCCGAATACCTGTCGCCCTTCCTCGACCGCGCGCCCACTCCGGAAGAGGTCGCCGCCTGGAATAGCGCTGCGGAGAGTGTAAAACAGTCGGACAATCTCACAGAGAGTGTTGACATGAGGAGCTCGGGCCACGAGACCGGGGCCGAGCCGGCGGCCGGCGGTGACGCGGATGGCGACACGGTCGGCGACGCGGATGCCAGCAGCGCGGGGGATTCACCACCGCAGTGACCGCCGGGGCGTGACCCGGTACGGTCGTCCGCCATGCCCCCAATCGAGGCCAACGGCCTCGTCGTCCGCTACGGCCCGGTCGTCGCCGTCGACCACCTCGACCTGACGGTAGAGGCCGGCGAGGTGGTGACGCTCCTCGGGCCCAACGGGGCCGGCAAGACCAGCACCGTTGAAGTGCTCGAGGGCTACCGGCGAGCCGATGGCGGCGTGGTACGCGTCCTGGGCCTCGATCCC
>WQVT01000396.1 GCA_009785715.1 Acidimicrobiaceae bacterium
GCTGATCCACACCGTCCGGGGCGTTGGGTACGTCTTGCGCCAGCCTGTCGAGGACTGAGGGGACCGATGGCAGGGCCAACCCCCGACACGCCCCCCACACCGGCATCGCCGCCGGCAGACCAGGGCCCGCCGCCGGCAGAGCAGGCACCGCCGCGGGCTGACCAGGGTCCGGAGCGGCGGTCGGTGTTGTCCGCGTGGCTCAGCCGGTTCACCTTCCGATCCCGGGTCGCCGTGCTGGCGGCCGCCGCCGTCGCCGTGGCCGTCATCATCGCCGCCGTCTCGTCGTACCTCGTCGTCTCGCACCAGCTGTACTCCCAGGTCAACCGGTCGCTCGAAGCCGACTCCGCCACCCTCCAGACCTCCGGGCGCCCGGTGGGCAACGGCGCCTTCTGTTACCCGGACCGGGTGATCACCCAGATCGAGAGCGTCGACGGCGACGCCATCCAGTTCTTCGACTCGACCGGCACCATCCTGCAGACCTGCGACGCGGTGAACGACGCCCCGACCGTCGGCGGACAGCCTCTGCTCACCCCGAACAAGCACGACCTGGCCATCGCCGCCTCGGCGGTCAATGAGGCCAATGCGGGCAACTCGATCCTGCAGGACGTCACGGTGCGGGGGGTCCCCTACCGGGTGCTCACCACGGCCCTCGGCGTCAGTGCCCAGACCGGCAACGGCGTTGCCGTGCAGATCGCCCACCCGCTGGCCCAGACCCAGAGCACCCTCGACGAGCTCCGCCTGGTTCTTTCGATCGTCGCCCTGCTCAGCATCGCCCTGGCCGTCGTCCTCGGCCTCAGCGTCGCCGGCGTCACCATTCGGCCGGTCAAGCGGCTGACGGCGGCGGCCGAACACGTGGCGGCGACCCAGGATCTCGACGCGCAGATCAACGAAGAAGGAGAGGACGAACTGGCGAGGCTTGCCCATGCCTTCAACGCGATGCTCGAGGCGCTGGCGGCGTCGCGCCGGCAACAGGCTCAGCTGATCTCCGACGCCGGCCATGAGCTGCGCACCCCGCTGACCAGCCTTCGTACGAACATCGAGGTGTTGATGCGCGTCCGGGACCTGCCTGTGGCGGACCGGGAGGAGCTCCTCGCCGACGTGCGGGGCCAGCTGGACGAGCTGACCACGCTGGTGGGCGACGTCGTCGACCTGGCCCGCCAGGACGAGATTCAGGTCGAGCCCACGGAGGTTCGCCTCGACGAGTTGGTCGAGCGGGCAGTCGAGCGTGCTCGCCGGCGGAACAGCTCCCTCCACTTCGACATGGACCTGGAGACTGGCTCGGTGCGTGCCCAGCCCGCCCTGTTGGAGCGGGCGATCCTGAACGTGCTCGACAACGCCGCCAAGTTCAGCCCCGCCGGCGGGAGGGTGGAGGTTCGACTCCGCCGGGCGGATCGTTGGCTCCTCGACATCCGCGACCACGGCCCGGGAATCGCCGCAGGGGATCTGGAGCGGGTGTTCGACCGCTTCTACCGTGCGCCGTCCGCCCGCTCACTCCCCGGGTCCGGGCTGGGGCTCGCCATCGTGAGGCAGGTGATCACCAGCCACGGGGGCGACGTCGCCGCCTTCCTCCCTCCTGACGGCGGCACCCTGCTCCACATCGAACTGCCGATCGTCTCCGAAGAGGAACCTGACCATGGGGACCTCGGCGGGCCGGGTGAGTACTGGGGGGTGCCGGTCTCCGTCTCGGGGAATGGCGGGGCGCAGCCGGAGGGCGCCGCCGCGAACGGGGGCCAGGACGCCCGGGCAGATTCGAACGGAACCTACGGGCCGGCGGCCGAGCCAGCCGACGACGGCGCGGCGGACTCCTCGGGCGCCGGTGACCTGCCCTCGGTGGTTCGGGCCTCGCCACCACCCCCACCCCCGGCCCCTGAAGGCGAAACCGAGGGCGTGCGCCCGGACGGCGGGCGGGGACAGGCCGCCGGCGGCGGCGTACCAGCCGGAACGTCGTCGGATCGCTAACATCGACCCACCCCGGGCGCGTGGTGGAATGGCAGACACGGAGGACTCAAAATCCTCTGTCCGAGAGGACGTGCGGGTTCAAGTCCCGCCGCGCCCACCCCGGGTCACCGGCTTTCACGTGGGTCAGCACGAAGGGCTGACCTGCGGACGAACCGCCGCTCCCGCTCCGATGGCCGTGGCCGGCCGACACGCCGAGCGGTCCCGTCAATACGTCACCGGCCGCGGCTGCCTCGTCCAGAAAAGGCTGGAGAAGGCGGCCGCTTAATCTCTGTTTGACCGGTGCTTCGACGTCCGTCGATATGCCTCGTTGGGTCAGCTGGATGGGGGCCTCAAAGCGGTGGCAATCCGGCGCCTCACGGACCGACCCAGCCGACGCGTAGAAGCTCTTACTTCCACCATATGGGAGCAGTGTCGCCCCCGGCTCGGCCGAAACCATACTATTCGCATCGCCTTTACGACCAATGCCCGAACGCCTCCGACGGTGTCCGAGACAAACAAGGAGATTCGTCCAGCCGTGACCGACACCATCAGCTCGAACGTGACCGTCCACCCGCTGTCGGGATACACCGGAGCCGAGATCTCCGGCGTCGACATCTCCGAGCCACTCGACGACGAGAGCCTCGAGACCATCAAGTCGGCGCTCGACACCTGGAAGGTCGTCTTCTTCCGGAACCAGCACCTCGACCACGCCTCGCAGGTGGCCTTCGGGGAGCAGTTCGGACCCCTGACCTATGCCCACCCCCACGACGAGAACCCTCCGGAAGAGCACCAGGAGATCTACACCGTGGATCGCCACCGCACCGATCGGCGCCGGGGCAGCAACCAGAACGGGAGCAGCCAGAACGGGCAGGAGCGCCCGCGCCAGCGCAATGTCACGCGTTCGGGCCTGACCGGCGGCTGGCACACCGACGTCACCCCTGCGATCAACCCCCCGGCGGGCTCGATCCTGCGAGCCGACATCCTCCCTCCGATCGGTGGCGACACGACCTGGACGAACCTGGTGGCCGCCTACAACGGGCTGTCCGAGCCCATCCAGCGCTTCATCGACACCCTGCGGGCCGAACACTTCTACGGGGCCGACTGGCAGGGCCTCCGTGACGGATACGGCGAGTCATCTCGCAATCCGGAGAACCGCCTCGTCTCGCACCATCCCGTCGTCCGGGTGCATCCGCGAACCGGAGAGAAGATCCTCTATGTGAACCCGGGCTTCGTCGACCACATCCTCGACGTCTCCCCGCTCGAGAGCCGCTGGATTCTCGGACACCTCTTCAACGAGATCATCCGGCCGGAATACACCGTGCGATTCCACTGGGAACCGGGCAGCGTGGCTTTTTGGGACAACCGGGCCACCGCCCATTTGGCGCCCCGCGACATCCTGCATCTCGACCCCATCCGGGTGCTCCACCGCGTCACGTTGATCGGCGAGGTGCCGGTGGGGCCCGACGGACGGGAGTCGCAGCTGATCGAAGGGGTCCCCTTCGTGGACACCCCGGTCTTCGAGCCGGCCGACTGAACAACCCGGGTCCGGCCGCGGCGTCGTGGCCGGACCCACAGGTCCCCGAGCCTCCTCCGTTCACCCCTGTCGGGACCACTACGCTGA
>WQVT01000397.1 GCA_009785715.1 Acidimicrobiaceae bacterium
CGTTCGCCGCTACGCCACCGACCGGGCCGAGGCCGCCGGCGTGGTGGCGGAGGTCGCGGACGCCCACGCGGCCGGGTTGGCGTGGTCGCGGATGGCCGTCCTGACCCGCACCAACGCTCAACTCAGCCTGGTCCGGGCCGCCTTCGAAGAAGCCGGCATTCCGAGCGAGGTTGCCGGTCGGACGCGCCTGCTCGACCAGCGCGGGATCATCGACGCCCTCGCCGGGCTCCGTCGTCATGCCGACCGCCCCGTGGCGCTGGCGATGGCCGACCTGCGCGCCGCTGCGGACGACGCCTCGGCGGAGGAAGCCGGGACCCTCCTCACGCTGACGGGCCTGGCCCGCGAATACCGGCAGCTGGACGAGATGGGCACCGTCGGCGGCTTCCTGGCCTGGCTCCCTGCGGCGGCCGCCCGGGAGGCGCTGCCGGGGCGCGCTGCGGGCGTGTGCCTGTCCAGTTTCCACCGGGCGAAGGGGCTCGAGTGGCGCGCCGTGTGGGTGTGTGGCCTCGAGCGTGGCCTGGTCCCGATCGGGTGGGCCGGCACGCCGGCGGCACTGGCCGAGGAGCGGCGGTTGCTCTACGTCGCGCTCACCCGGGCCGAGCACGAGCTCCACTGCTCGTGGTGCGAGAGCCGCCAGTTCGACGGGAAGGCCGTCACTCGCGACCCGTCACCGTGGCTCCAAGCCGTGGGCCGGCCCGCCAGCGACCCCGGTCGCCGAAACGAGGAGGACCCGCAAAGGTGGCGGGCCATCCTGGCGGAGCAGGCCGAGCGGTTGAGGACGGCTAACTCCCCGCTTCGCAACCTGGCTTGAAGCTGTCGGTCATGGCCACGAACGTTGTCGGCGTGCTCACCGAGGATCCCCGAGTGTTGAAATATGGGCTGCTCACGATCCGGTGAAGGGCCGCGACCGGAGCAGAGGCCGTCTTGCCGGCCGACTGCGTGATGGAATAGTCGTTCTGGGTGGAGCAGTTGAAGGAATCCCAGTAGAGCACGGCCTTTACATCGGGGCGCTGCTGCACGGCGCTGAAGAACGCCGTGATCCACGGGCCTTGCGCCTGGCTTCCGGTGTTCGTCGCCTCGTCGCCCGTCTCTCCTACCATGAATGGCTTCTCGGCGGGCGCCGCCACCTGCACGGCGTACTGGTAGGCGTTGCCGAATATCGTCCCGAAGTTCTTCGATTGATCTGCCCGGTTGTACCCGTCGGCGCAGACGTAGTCGACGTAAGGGTTTCCCGGATAATACGCGTGCGCGGCACTCCCGGACACGGTAGAGGAGAAGTCTGAGGCGCTCGGGCACCAGACGAACGAGGCATTCGTGGCGCCGACGTCGGTCTTGAAGAGCGTGTAGACATCCTTCCAGGCCTGCGTGTAGTTGGCCGGTCCGCCATCGGTCTGGACACATTTCCCGCTGGCGCCCTTGCCGAGCATCTCCCACTGCCAACGGATGAAGACCGTGTCGGGGAAGCCTTTTACTTTGCTGCCCTCCTTCAGCAGGTACTGAATCACGGGAGTCTCTACGCCGCCGGGTGCCCGGAACATGTTGTACCCCTTGATGATGTCCAGGAGGGTCCAGCCTGGCTTGGTGGAGCATCCCCACGAGATCAGCGGGATCCGTCCATTGTTCAAATCACTGGTCACGGTGGGGTTGTCGATGATCTCGCCCGTGTTGACGCCGTCATGAACGCCACATGCCGGGATTCCGAAACAGCGGTAGGTGTTGTCGATGTCCAACGTGCGACCGGTATCGGCTTCGAAGGCACGGATCTGGGTGGTTTCACTGACGCCGTGATCGTCGTTGACGAATCCCCCGACGTAGGCACCATGCAACGGAACCGGGCTCCAGCGAATCAATCCCAGATTGGCTGCTTGGGCCGGTGTGGCCAGCAGCGCACAAAGGAAAGATACGACGGCCGCCGCCACACCGATCTTCGTTCTCGCCATGAGCCGAATATGTAGCTGAAGGTCTGTCAGGTCAAGGACCGGCCGAGGAAACCTCCCTCCCGGGACAACCTGCCAGCCTTTCAGGGCAGGGCGACGTCGACGAACAACGGCGCGTGATCCGAGGGCAGCTTGCCCTTGCGCGCGTTTCGGTCCACGAGGGCCCATTCGACGGCGCCGGCGAGCGGCGCCGACAGCAGGAGGAGATCGATGCGCATGCCCCGGTGCTCATGGAAGTCGCCGGCACGGTAATCCCAGTAGGTGTACAGCCCGTCATCCGGATAGTGCTCCCGGAACGCATCGTGCAGGCCCCACTTCTCGAGCTTGGCGAGGGCCTGGCGTTCCGGCTCGCTGGTGTGGGTGGTCCCGACGAACTTGGACTCGTCCCACACGTCGCGGCCTTCCGGGGCGACGTTGAAATCACCGCACACCGCCACCGGTCGGTCCGGTGCGGTCACCGCAGAAAGGTGCTCCTCGAGCGTGGCGAGCCAGGCCAGCTTGTACTGATAGTGCTCATCCTCGAGGCTGCGGCCGTTCGGGACGTAGACGCTCGTCACGGACACGCCGCCGCAGTTGGCCGTCACGAGGCGCGTGTCGCGGTCGGCGTCCAGGCCACTCGCGAAGCCGTTGACCACGTCATCGATCCCGACTCGGGAGCAGATGGCCACACCGTTCCAGCGGCCGTCACCGTGGTGGGCGACCTCGTAGCCGAGGGCCTCGAAGGCCATATGGGGAAAGGCGGTGTCGGCGAGCTTGGTCTCCTGCATGCAGAGCACGTCCGGCTTGGCATAGCTCAGCCACTCTTCGACCCGCGACAGCCGCGCCTTCAGCGAGTTGACGTTCCAGGTGGCGATCCGCATCGCCGCACCATGCTAGGCGAGGTGAGCCGGCTCACCTCGACCCACCCGGACGATTTCCTACTTCTTGGGCGCCTGCTTCTTGGTCACCTGCTCCTTGGCGACCGTCCGCTTCCTCGGCGCAGGTTTGCCGGCCAGGGCAGCCTTCTCCGATGCCGCCCCCGCGGGCAGGGCGGAGGCCTTCGTCGCGCGCTTCCTTGCCGGCACCTTCGCCGGCCCCGCATCGTCCGTCGCGCCGTCTTGGGCGGCGTTGACCTTGCCGGGCCGCCGGGCCGCCTGGGCTTTGGCGGCCGCACCCTTCCTCGCACCAGCCTCCTTGCTCGGAGCCGCCTTCTCCGACGCAGCCTGGACCGCCGACGCATCGGTTCCACCCGCGGCGGGGCGGGCCGCCTTGGTCGCGCTCGTCTTCGTCGCTCCTGCCTTCGTCGCTCCTGCCTTGCTCGGCGACGCCTTGGCAGGGGATGCCTTCGTCGGCGAGGCCTTCTTCCCCGGCGTCTTGGCGGCCTTCGCCGGCTGCTCGGAGACTGCGTCCCCCGGCTCGGTCTCCGGCCCCGTCCTGGCGCCCACCTTGGCTGCGCCGGCGGCCTTGCGCGTCCCGCCGGCCTTCCGGGCTGACGCCTTGCGCGGGGCTGCAGCGGGCTCCTCCGGCACCGCCGATGCCTCCTCCCGCGGCGCAACCACCGCCGGCCTGCGGCCGGGGGCGCGCTTGATCGGAACGGATGGCTCGGTGACCGAGATCACCGGTCCGGGCGGCTCGATCGCCCC
>WQVT01000398.1 GCA_009785715.1 Acidimicrobiaceae bacterium
GAGTCAAGCGACCTCGTGAAGTGCTCCTTCTGCGGCAAGTCGCAGAAGCAGGTGAAGAAGCTGATCGCAGGCCCGGGCGTCTACATCTGCGACGAGTGCATCGACCTCTGCAACGACATCATCGAGGAGGAGCTCTCCGAGAGCTCCGAGGTCCACTTCGAGGAGCTCCCCAAGCCCGCCGAGATCTTCAGCTTCCTGAACGACTACGTGATCGGCCAGGAGCGGGCCAAGAAGATCCTCTCGGTCGCCGTCTACAACCACTACAAGCGGGTGCAGGCCGGCGGCTACGCCGACGGTGACGTCGAGCTGCAGAAGTCGAACATCCTGCTCCTCGGCCCGACGGGGTGCGGGAAGACGTTCCTCGCCCAGACGCTCGCCCGTCTCCTGAACGTCCCCTTCGCCATCGCGGACGCCACCGCCCTCACCGAGGCCGGCTACGTCGGCGAGGACGTCGAGAACATCCTGCTGAAGCTCATCCAGGCCGCCGACTACGACGTGAAGAAGGCGGAGACCGGGATCATCTACATCGACGAGATCGACAAGATCGCCCGCAAGAGCGAGAACCCGTCGATCACCCGGGACGTGTCGGGCGAGGGGGTGCAGCAGGCGCTCCTCAAGATCCTGGAGGGCACCACGGCCTCGGTGCCGCCGCAGGGGGGCCGCAAGCATCCCCATCAGGAGTTCATCCAGATCGACACCACGAACATCCTGTTCATCTGCGGCGGGGCGTTCGCCGGCCTGGACCGGATCATCGAGAGCCGCCTCGGCCGCCAGGGCATCGGGTTCCGGGCCGACATCCGCCGGTCCGAGGAGCGGGGCGAGGGCGACCTGCTGGCGCAGGTGTTGCCCGAGGACCTCCTCAAGTTCGGGTTGATCCCCGAGTTCGTCGGCCGCCTGCCGGTGATCGGGGCAGTCTCCAATTTGGATCGGGACGCCCTCGTGCGCATCCTCCTCGAGCCGAAGAACGCGCTGGCCAAGCAGTACCAGCGGGTCTTCGAGTTTGACAACGTCGAGCTCATCTTCACCGAGGACGCCATGGAGGCCGTCGCCGAGCAGGCCCTTTTGCGGGGCACCGGCGCCAGGGGGCTGCGCGCCATCCTCGAGGAGGTGCTGCTCGAGGTGATGTACGACCTCCCGAGCCGGAACGACATCTCGCAGTGCCGCATCGACCGCTCGGTCGTCCTGGAGCGGGTCAACCCCACGCTCGTGCCCCGGGTGGAGGCGCACAAGGAGTCCCGGCCGCGCCGGGCCGCCTCCTGACCCTCACCCGCAGTCAGGGGTTCAGTCGGGCAAAGGGCGGTTGCGCCGACCCGGGTGCGCGCAGACGGGCGCCGGCCAGAGGCGGGGTGGGGGTGAACCGTGGAGCTCGGTGACGCCCTGGCCTGGCTCGACGGCCACATGAACCTGGAGCGCATCCTCAACATGGCGCGCACCGGGCCGCCCAACCCCCGGCGCATGCAGGGCCTGGTCGACGTGCTCGGCCACCCCGAGCAGGCGTACCCCGTCATCCACGTCACGGGGACGAACGGCAAGACCTCCACGTCGAGGGCGATCTGCCAGCTGCTGATGGCGAAGGGGTTGTCGGTGGGCGTCTACTCGAGCCCCCACCTCGAAACGATCAACGAGCGGATCTCGGTCGACAACGAGCCGATACCCGACGACGACTTCGCCGCCGTCCTGTCCGACATCGCCCTCCTCGAGGAGCTCGCCCTCAAGGACCCTGCCGTAGGCGAGGGAGAACGGCTCAGCTGGTTCGAGATCATGACCGGCGCCGCCCTCCGCTACTTCGCCGACCGTCCGGTCGACATCGCGGTGGTCGAGGTCGGCATCGGCGGGCGGTGGGACGCCACCAACGTGGTCACCGCCGCCGTCGCCGTCATCACGATGATCGGCCTCGACCACGCTGAGCTGCTGGGACCGACCCGGGCGCACGTGGCGGGGGAGAAGGCGGGGATCATCACCCCGGGGGCGCCGCTCGTGCTCGCCGAGCGCGACCCGGAGCTGCTCGGGATCTTCGAGGCCGAGCACCCCGAACCGCTGCTGCTCGCCGGCCGGGACTGGGAGGTCGAGGGCAACGAGCTGGCGGTCGGGGGCCGGCTGCTCGACCTGCGCACGCCCCGCGCCCGGTACCCGCAGCTGTTCCTCGACCTGCACGGCCGCCACCAGGCCCACAACTTCGCCACCGCCCTGGTCGCCGTGGAGGCGTTCTTCGACGCCCCGGTCGAGGCGGACCTGGTGGCGGAGGCCGCGGCGACGGTTGCCTCACCCGGCCGGCTCGAAGTGGTGGGGCGCCAGCCGCTGATCGTGCTCGACGGGGCGAAGAACGTGGAGGGCGCCCGGGCCGCTGCCGCGGCGGTGGCCGAGGAGTTCGGCGATGCCGCCTCGCGGATCCTGGTCGTCGGGCTGCTGGCGGGGAAGGATCCGACCGAGATGCTCGAAGCCCTCGGCGTGCGGGGTGCGCGGCTGCTGGTCCTGTGCGCGCCGGATACGCCACGGGCGCAGGACGCCGGCGACCTCGCCGCGGTCGCCACCCGCTTCGGGGTCCGAACGGAGGTCGCCGACTCGGTGGCCGAGGCGCTCGACATCGCCAAGGAGGCGGCCGCCCCCGACGACGTGATCCTGGTATCCGGCACCCTCTACGTGGTCGGAGCCGCCCGGGCCGCCCTCGAGCGCTGAGGGCCCCGCCGGCCGGATTAACCTCCGCCCCGTGAATCGGACCCTGGTTATCTGCAAGCCCGACGCCGTGGAGCGGGGATTGGTCGGCGAGATCCTCGCCCGCTTCGAGCGCAGGGGCCTGCGCCTCGTCGCCGGCGAGCTCCGGCTGGTCGACAAGGACACCGCCGCCACGCACTACGCCGAACACGCCGAGAGGCCTTTCTACGGCGAGCTCATCGAGTTCATCACCCGCTCGCCCTCCTTCGTGACGGTCCTCGAGGGGCCGGAGGACACCTGGTCGATCGTGCGGACGATGATGGGCGCCACCAACCCGGCCGGCGCCGCGCCCGGAACCATTCGGGGTGATTACGGCCTCGAGACCACCGAGAACCTGGTGCACGGCTCGGACGGGCCGGAGTCGGCGCAGCGGGAAATCGCCTTGTGGTTTCCCGGCCTTTCGGCCCCGGGCGAGGCGTAGGGCCACGTAGGCTGTCACACCCCACCCCTACGGTGAACGCCATGCCAGCAGACGACGAACCCACGCTCACCGACGTCATGGTCGAGCTTCGAGCCAACCGGGACGAGTCCCGGGTGCTACGGGCTGAGTCCCAGGCGTTGATCGCCGAGTCCCGGGCCCTCGCCGCCGAGGTGCGCGCCCACGGCGCAGAGGTGCAGGCGTACCGCGCAGAGGTGCAGGCGTACCGCGCCGAGGCGCAGGCCTACCGGGTCGAGGCCAATGCCAGGTTCACGAGCATCGACGACTCCCTCCAGAGCCTCTACCAACGCTTCGCCGACCATCAGCACCCGGACGGGAACGAGGACCCGTAGGCAGCGCGTCCACCATCCCCGATCGCGGGATTAGGGGCAGATAGCATCCAGAGACGCCGCCTCGGTGGTGGC
>WQVT01000399.1 GCA_009785715.1 Acidimicrobiaceae bacterium
ACTCGAGGTCCACGTACTCGCCGGCGGCCACCAGGCTGCCGGTGAAGGGAGGGGCGACGACGCCCTCCTCGTTGACCCACGACACGGCGCGCACGGGGTGGCGGAGGTGCGTGCCGGCCCGCGCCAGCGAGGCGACGATCTCGAACGCCGCGACGGTGCCGTAGGCGCCCTCGAGCGGACCGGCCTCGACGACGGTGTCGATGTGGCCCCCGAGGACGAGGGGAGGGAGGTCGGGATCGCTCCCCGGCCACTCGGCAATCAGGTTCCCGACCGCGTCGGTCGTGGCGACGACGCCCGCCTGCCCGACAATCTCCGCCAGCAGCTCCCGGCCCCGCAGGTCCGCCTCGCTCCAGGCCAGCCGGGTCACGCCCGGGCCTCTGGCGGCCGGCGCCGAAGCAGCCAGATCCCGCAGCCGCTGCAACAGGCTCTGGACGTCTATATCGGCACCGAGCGCCTCTTCCATCGACATTCCAAGGAGCCTGCCGCCCAAAAGGTGGGCAAAGGTTTCGTTCAGATGAACAGTTTCGTGCAGATGAGCAAGGGCCTTGCTCTTGGCTACGGCCTCGGTCCTGAGTCTGCGAGGCCGAAGAAAACGAGGAGCGAACGGTTCAGCTGGACGAGATCCTGTTCGCTGAGCCGGCCCAGATGATCCTGCAGGTTGCTTCGCTGCATCGTCGTCACCTTGTCCACCATGAGGAAGCTCAGCCGGTCCAGACCGTTCAGTGCCGAAGGCTGAACGTCAATTCGGATCAACGGCGCCTCAATCGGGCTCGCCGTCATGGGACAGACGGTCACCGACGCGGTGGCGTCAAAGCGGTCGTCTTGGACGATCACCACAGGTCGCGGCTTGCCTGTGTAGGCGCGACGGGCTGCCGCCGTATAGATCTCGCCTCGCCTCACGCCGGCGGGAGGTTGTCGTCCCCGCTGTCCTCGGTCCAATCCCAGGAGATGGCATCCACGAACGCCTGATCGGCGGCCTCGCTCTCGCTCGCGGCGACCGCCGCCGACTGCCGGTGGGCCTCGGCGACAAACTCGGGCGCCCGAACGTCCGGTACCCAGATCTGAATGGGCCGGAGGCCTTGCCGGCGCAGGCGCTCACGATGCCGTCGCACACGATCACGGGTGGAAGCCACGCGCAAATGTTACATGTAACGGGGGAGCGTGCCAGCTTGTCTATCCAAGGCACCGCGCACCGCCGCCCAGCGGCTGGACTACCGTGCGCCCCGAAGGGAGGCCGCTCAATGACCGCAGAGTCCCTGCCGAGATTCCACCTCGCCGTTCCGGTCGACGACCTGGGCGCGGCGGCCGTCTTCTACGGGCAGGTCCTCGGCTGCGCCCAGGGGCGGAGCGCCGCCCAGTGGACCGACTGGAACTTCCACGGTCATCAACTCGTCACCCACCTCGTCGAAGGCAAGCGTTCTCCCGAGAACCGAGAGTCCCACAACCCGGTCGACGGCCACGAGGTGCCGGTACCCCATTTCGGGCTGATCCTGACCATCCCCGAGTTCCACGACATGGCCGACCGGTTGAAGGCGGCCGGAACGGCCTTCGAGATCGAGCCGTACCTGCGCTTCGCCGGCGAGGTGGGGGAGCAGTGGACGATGTTTTTCCACGACCCGGCCGGTAACGCGATCGAGGTCAAGGCCTTCGCCGACGACGCACAGGTCTTCGCGGTCTGACGTCGCATAAAGCTCCTGAGCAGGTCCCATAAGGACACTTCTTGTCCTTTGCCGAACTTTCACTGGACGAGGGGCCGGATCGCTGGGAGTATTGGCCAGGACAAGGTCTGTCCACGGGGTGTTGAGCTCCGTTCGAGGGACCGTTCTTCCGGGGGGAAGGGCTGAGATCGCGGTGGCATAGCGTCGTAGGGGTGCGTCGCGATCCAAGGGGGGACTGGTGCTCACCAGTGAGGACAACGAACTGATCACCCGCGTGGGCCCCGGTACTCCCATGGGCGACCTGCTGCGCCGCTACTGGGTGCCTGCGTGCCTGTCGGTGGAGTTGCCCGACCCCGGTGGCGCGCCGCTTCGGATCCGGTTGCTCGGCGAGGACCTCGTCGCTTTCCGTGACCGCCAGGGCAAGGTGGGTCTCCTCGAGGAGGCCTGCCCTCACCGTGGCGCCTCGCTCTATTTCGGGCGCAACGACGACTGCGGCCTGCGATGCGTCTACCACGGCTGGCAGTTCGACACGGCGGGCGCGTGCGTCGACATGCCGAGCGAGCCGCGACCCTTCGCCGAGCGGATCCGGGCCCGCGCCTATCCGACCCAGGAGTCGCGGGGGATCGTCTGGGCCTATCTCGGGCCACCCGAGACGATCACCCCGCTTCCCGACTACGGCCACCACGGGCCGCCGGAGAACGAGCTGCCGGCGAGCAAGATGCGCACCGAGGCGAACTGGGTGCAGGTCATGGAGGGCAACCTCGACACCGCCCACATCTCCCACCTCCACCAGTTCTTCGGCGTTGAGGACATCCCCGACGACGGCACCGACCGCCCCGGGTATCCGTCGAGCGCGATGTCCTGGAAGTTGTGGTGGGCCGACCGGGCGCCGACGCTCGAGATCGAGGACACCTGGTTCGGGTTCCGTTACGCCGGGCTTCGCCGGACCCCCAACGGGCACCGGCACGTCCGGATGACCTCGTGGGTGGCGCCGTGGACGACGATCGTCGCCTTCGTGCCCTACACGATCAACGGCCAGCTCTGCGTCCCGATCGACGACTACTCGTGCTGGCGCTACAACCCGGCGTCGCAGCGGCTGCGCTTCCCCGACTACGTCCCGACCGGGAGCGTCTTCGACGTCACGCCGTTCCGCACCCGGACCAACGCGCCGCGTAGCCCGATCATCCCCCGCGACTACACGGCGGCGAACGACTACCAGATCGACCGGGAGGTGCAGCGGACGACGTCGTTCACCGGCATCTTCGACTTCAACAGCCAGGACAGCATGGTGCAGGAGTCGATGGGGGCGATCAGCCGCCGCCCGAAGGAGCATTTAGGCAGCACCGACGTCGCGGTCATGCGGATGCGCGACCGGTTGATCGAGGCGGCACGCGCCCTGGCGGGGGGCGGAACACCCCCGGCCCTCGGCGGGGCCGGCGACTTTGAAGACATACGCGGCGCCGAGAAGATCCTCGAGCCAGACGAGGACTGGCGGTTGCTCGGCACCCGCAACGACCCCGTGGTTCAAGCAGCCGAGGGACTCATCCCTCAGCGCTGAGCCGCGGCCGCAGCGGTCCTGCCCACCTAATCCCCCCTGGGCGGGACCGCTGCCCCTGCCCGGGGACCGCCGGCGTCCCCCCCGAGAGGCTCTATTCCGTCCCGTTCCCGCCCGACTTCGCTCAGCGCGGCCGGTCGGTCTGCGACGAGGCCTGCGCCGGCCCGTGCCTTGGAACGCACGGCGCGGCGGGCGTCGCGGACCGGGAGGCCGGGGTGATCGGAGAGGTACTGGCTGATCTCGTGCTTCTCGAGGTGCTTCGCCTTGAGCCGGTTGAACTGGCTCTCCGGCAGGAGCGGGAGGGCCTCCATGGTCGCCCGGTAGTGGTCCGTCAG
>WQVT01000400.1 GCA_009785715.1 Acidimicrobiaceae bacterium
GATGAAGATCGGGACATAGATCTTGGCGAACAGGCCGGCGACGAGGGAAAAGATCAATGCCCCGGAGAACACGTTGCCGAACAACCGGAGCGAGAGCGACACCGGCTTCACGATCTCCTCGACGAGCGTGAGCTGGCCAAGCCCGGGCGGCTTTACGAAGCGCATGAAATATCTCTTGGCACCCGCGTGGCGAAAGGCCGTCACGTTCGTGACGATGAACACGATCAGCGCCATCCCGTAGTCGATGTTGACATTCGACGTGGGTGTCGGCATTAACGCCGTTGCGTGCCCGCTCCAGAAGAAGATTTCGATCCAGTTGCAGGTGAGGATGAAGACGAACAGCGTGACGGCGAGCGGGATGATCGGGCGCCCCTCTGGGCCGATCATCGCTTCCACCTGATCGGAGACGCCGCCCACCACCAGCTCCCACAGCACCTGGGCCTTGCCGGGAACCCCGTCGGTGACCCGCCGCGACATCCACAGGGCGCCGGCGATAACGATGATGGCGGCGAGGACCGCGCCCCACAGGTCGTTGGCGTCGATCGTGACGCCGAAGATCTTCGTCGTCCATTCGTCGGTGGCAGAGACGGTGACCGCCAGGACCCCCGTGTCCAGCATCACTGTTGTCCTTCGTCCCGCAGCGCCTGGAGCATCACCCGGGAAGAGGAGACGAGCAGCGTGAACTGGAAAAGCCCGAGTCCGACAATGGCGCCGAGCCCGAGGTCGCGCTTGACGGCGACCAGGCCGAAGACCACCGCCGTGATGAGTGCCAGGCGGCGAAGGCTCGACATTGCGGCAGGGCGTTTGGCCCCCCCGGCGGCGGCGATTGCGTTCGCCATACGGCGCATGCCGACGGCATTACTTGCGCCGAGCAGGAGTCCGATGGCCACGCCGAGGCCGGTAAGGGCATAGCCGAAGACGAAGCCCACAATGACCGCGACTACCGCCATGCCGGCCGCAGCGCCGAGAGCCGACAAAAGCAAGTTCCGTATTCCGCTGGCGCGCAAGCCCGATGACCATGCCCCATTGGTTTCGCTCAACGCACGCGCCCCCACTCCGTACGGCACGGCGCATCTCCCGATGCCATATGGCCGTTAGTCTGGCAGTGCCTCGTGGAAGCCGTCAAATCCGCGGGAAATTCGCACTGACCTGCTCGGATACTCTCCGAGAAGGGTCAAGTTCGCTGGCTGAGGTCGCCTGCGGGACGTGCGTTCGCGCCGGATCTCCCTCTCGGTGTGAACAGGGTGTAGAGGGCAATCCCGAGGCCGACGACCGCCACCGGGACGAATGAGACGTTGTGGTTCACAAGCGCCGGGTAGAGCACGACCCCGGAGAGCAGCGCCGTCCAGGCCCACAGGATCAGCACGGAGCGGGTCTGGCCGTGCCCGAGGCGCATCAGGCGATGGTGGAGGTGGTTCTTGTCCGCCATCGCCGGGTTGGTCCGCCGGCCCGCCCGGCGCAGCACGGCGAAGGCGGTATCGAGGATCGGGATCCCGAGAATGAAGAACGGGATCAGGATCGGGGCGAAAAAGAAGTAGCTCCTTCCGATCGACGCGGTGTTCGTCTGACCCACCGTCGAAATCGTCGACGCCGCCATCAGCAGGCCGAGCAGCATGGCGCCGGCATCACCCATGAAGATCTTCGCCGGGTGGAAGTTGTGGGGAAGGAATCCCACACAGACGCCGAGGGTGATCACGGCGATCAGCGGCCCGGAGCTCTGGGGCTGCGTGACCCCGTGCAGCACCAGTTGGTGGGAGTAGAGGAAGAAGGCCGTGGCCGCGATGCCGACCACCCCGGCCGCCAGCCCGTCCAGGCCATCGATGAAGTTGATGGCGTTCGCCAGCCCGACGACCCACAGCACGGTGACCACGGGGGCGATGTCGGGGGAGAGCACCAGCGTCGTGCCGACCAGGGGCAGGCGGAAGTAGAGCATCGTGATGCCGAAGAAGTAGAGCACGGTGCCCGCCAGCACCTGGCCGGACATCTTGGCCGGCGGGGACATCTCCCGCAGGTCGTCGATGGCGCCGACGCCGAAGATGACCGCCGCGCCGAGCACGAGACCGAGGGGCTCGGAGTTGCCGCGGAAGACCATCTCGAACGCCTTCATCTGCGACGCGACGCACATCGCGACGAGCAGGCCACCGAACATCGCCGCCCCCCCGAGTGTCGGGGTCGGCCGCTCGTGCACGCGCCGCTCGTCGGGGACGACGATGATCGAGTAGCGCGCCGCAAGCCGGCGGAAGACGAAGGTCAGGACGAAGGTGCAGACGGCGGCAACCCCGGCGACGATCAGGAAGTCGCGGTAGCCGGTGATCACGGGTAGGGGGTGAACTTGGCGCAGAGCGTCGCCACCTGCTCGCGCACCTCGGCCAGGGTCGCGTCGTCCTGCGGATGGCGGAGCACCCGCCCGATCAGGGAGGCGACCTCCACCATCTCGGGCTCACGCATCCCCGCGGTCGTCACCGCCGGGGTCCCGATGCGCAGGCCGCTCGTCACGAACGGGCTCCGGGGGTCCCCGGGGATCGTGTTCTTGTTGAGGGTGATGCCGGCCCGGTCGAGGGACTCCTGCGCCACCTTGCCGGTCAACCCGGCGTCGAAGGCGCGAAGGTCGACGAGCATGAGGTGATTGTCCGTCCCTCCAGAGACGATCCGGAAGCCCTCGTGCGCGAGCGCCCCGGCGAGGGCCTGGGCGTTGCGGACGATCTGGGCTGCGTAGGCGCGGAACTCGGGCCGGGCCGCCTCGCCGAAGGCGACCGCCTTGGCTGCGATGACGTGTTCGAGCGGTCCTCCCTGCTGCCCCGGGAAGACCGCCTTGTCGATCACCGCCGCCAGGTCGTCATTGCACAAGATGCAACCGCCCCGTGGCCCACGCAGCGTCTTGTGCGTGGTCAGCGTGACCACGTCGGCGATGCCCACCGGGGAGGGGTGCATCCCGCCGGCGATCAGGCCGGCGATGTGCGCGGCGTCGAAGAGGAACCGGGCGCCGACCGAGTCGGCGATCGCCCGGAACGGCGCCGGGTCGATGACCCGCGAGTAGGCGGTGGCACCCGTGACGATCAGCTTCGGGCGGTGCGTCTCGGCAAGGCGTTCCACGCTCTCGAGGTCGATCCGCTCGTCACTCTCCGTGACGCCATAGGAGACGAAATGGTAGAAGAGGCCGCTGGCGTTCACCGGCGAGCCGTGCGTCAGGTGGCCGCCCTGGTCGAGGCGGAGCCCGAGCACGGTGTCACCGGGCTCGAGGAGCGCCTGGTAGACCGCCATGTTGGCGTTGGCGCCGGAATGGGGCTGGACATTCGCGTGGTCGGCCCCGAACAGCTGGCAGGCCCGCCGGCGAGCCAGATCCTCGGACTCGTCGACCACGTAGTTGCCGCCGTAGTAGCGCTTCCCGGGGTAGCCCTCCGAATACTTGTTGGTCAGCACCGAGCCGGTGGCCGCCAGCACCGCCCGGGACGTGAAGTTCTCGGACGCGATCAGCTGCAGCGTGGTGTTCTGCCGCTCTTCCTCACGGTCGAGGATGGAAAAAAGCTCGGGGTCGGCGTTGAACACC
>WQVT01000401.1 GCA_009785715.1 Acidimicrobiaceae bacterium
AGCACAGTGGCCGAAGACACCAATGTCCCAGGAGTGACGACCTCAGCAACGAGTGGCAGGCCCGTTTCGCGCATTTCGCGTAGTCCGGGTGAGATCAATCTCAGTGGCACACGCCCGCAATCGACGACGGAGGGTCATCCACCAAGAATCAGCGCCTTCTGCTGGGCGACCTCCTCCTCCGTGAGCACTCCCGCTGCCCTGAGCTCAGCCAGGTCCTTGAGCTGACTGAGGACGGCGCTCCGATCCTGCCCCCCGCCCGGTGGCACGACCGGCTGCGCAGGAGCGTCAGGTAACGGAGCGGCCCAGGGAGCAGTCGCGTACGCAGCTCCGCCGCCCAGAGGAGCAGCGGTCCCCACTCCTGGGACCTGGTGGCCTTGCGCCGCCGCCCACTGGGCCTGTTGCCGACGCTCGATACGATCGTGTACATAGTGCGCTGTCTTGACTGCGACCGCTGCCTTCAAACCGGTCTTGATCAGTCCCATAGCAAGAGCCTCGCCAGGTTCGTCGTCGTTCAGGGGGGCTCGGTCGCGTCCAGTTGTTGGATGAGATCGTCTGCACCTATCCGTCCGTGGCCGACCATGCGGGCTCCAGTCCGATCCATGGCTGCGATAAGCGGTACTGCCCAAGCGTTTTCGTAAACCAGTATGCCACCCAAGCTACCGGGCTCAATACTCGACGCCACCTGGTCGATGTCGGACTGATCAAGCAAACCCGATGAGGCCCCGTCCCAAATGGTCGGGTCCACATCCGACCCGTGCTCTACATCCCGCAAAGCGACCCTGCGGACCGAGTGGTCGGAAGCCTTTTGGACGAACGCCAGATCCAGCACTCGAATGGTGCCTCGATGACTCAGGTCAAACAGCACATCGAAGCCCTCGCCGGTCATCCGTCCACTCGGAAACTCAACCGCCAGGAAGTCGACTGGCCCGAGTACTTCGTCGTCGTCCACGCGCCCTCCAGTGCGTTACTCGCCTCGGGCCAGAATCCCGTAAGCGACCAGGTCCTCGGGGTGGATCCACGCATCCGCGAGCGTCGCTCCGCCCACTCGGCGGACCGCATCTCGCAGCGGGATCGCCCACCGGTGCTCGATCAGGGCCACCACGGCCATCGTGCCTGGCGGGATCACATCGGCGACCGCCCAGGTGGCATCCTCACCGCCTAGGAAGGCCCGGGCTTCACCGACGGCGGCTCCGGCCTGCGCCCCGGCCACCGCCCCCTCCTCCCCGCCGGCCCCCAAGCCGACCAGCGCGCCTGCGATGGCGCCGAGCTGCGCCGATTCCTCGGGAGTGAGATCGCTAGCCTGCACTCCGACAAGTTCGCCACCGTCACTTTTCGCGACAACGACGATATCGACGAGCCGGATGATCTCTCTCTGGCGGAGGCGGCGCAACTCCGGGAGGATGTCGCCCTGGAAGTTCAGGTCGTCGAAGCCCACCACCACGATTTGGACCGGACCGAACTCTTGTCGTTCACTCTTGGTAAGGGCCACTCCACGCCGAAGGGGACGGACCTTGGATGCCATCTCAACCTCCCTCTGAAAGGCGAAAAGGTGCCGCTCCCGCGTCGGGGCAACACTGTCTTAACGGTGACGGGTCCTCACTCCCAGTTGTTTGTAGAGAACGCCTGAATGAGCCACACCCCCTCTTCTGGAAGACGTTACTGCGCGAGCGAACGCCAAGTCACTGGACGTTTCGCGCATATCACCGTCGCTTCGTGACTATGCACAATTCGCCAAGCCCAGATCCTCCTGGCTGTCGAGCCGAGTGTTCATAGAACGATGGAGCGTCTCCGAAGGCTTCTCGCCGAACATCTGGACGTATCTCGCCGCAAACCGCCCCAGCTCCCAGAAGCCATGATCGATTGCCACGTCGGTCACACTCACCGCCCGGGGATCGGCCGTGGCCAACGCGAGGTGTGCCTCCGACAACCGCTTGGTGATCAAGTACTGGGCCGGACCCATATTCAGCGTTTCGTGAAAGGCCCGCTCCAGACTCCTCCGGGAGACACCGAGCTGCCCGCACACATCGGCAATCCGCACGGGCTCGGGCGCCATCGCGGCCACCCAATCCTCCACCGCTCGCACCAGACGGGCGCTGCGATATTTGCCAGGAGCCTCTGGCTCGTCCGTGGCGAACACGATCCCGGAGAGAAACGTCTCCGCGAGATCCTTCTGAAACGACTCCAGCCGACGCTCCGACATCGCCCCCATGTGACCTGCCAGCAGGTGCGTGAACTGACGGATCGATCGGCAGATCCCATCCCGCACGTGTGCCGGGGCCCGATACTTGTGCGGCCTCTCCCAGATGCCCCGGTCACCCTCCCATGCCTCTCCGCACCCCAATTCGACCAGTGCGGACACATCAAACGACAGCACCGCATACGAGACTTGCCCGGCCACCAGGTCCTCGTGCTCCCCCCCACCTGGCATGACGAACACGTCCCCCGGCAGCGCCGTCTCCCCCCACTGGGTCACCTGCCCCCGCTGGAAGGTTCGCACGCCCAGGCTCACCCGGGACGTATACACCCCCCGAGTGCGCACATCGCCCTCATAGTGAACGGCGGTGAACTCGACTCCATCAGCCGACGCGCACAGGAACCGACCGCCCGGCACACCCGGCCGAAGCTGAACACCGGTAAGGTCAGCATTTCTTACCAGGCCGACCAACTCCTCCAAACCCTGGAATGTCTCCTGCTGTATGTGCGTCACTCCGACCACCGTAAAGACGGCAGTCATCCCGATCTTCACCCGAGGACGGGTGAAAAATAGGGGCCGTTCATCGGGGAGAGCACCCAGTCGGCCCCGCCCCGAAGGGGTACCTGCTCTTCAGGTTGGCGTGCCTCGGCCCTCCGGGTCGACAATCCGTAGCTCGAGCAACTCGAGGCCGAGATTGCGGACCCGGTCGATCACCCCGTGCAGGGCGGCCTGGTCAGGAAGCTGGCAGCGAAGCGTCGTGCGGCCAGAGCACACGATGACGTCGAACTCATCGAAAGCCTTCGCAATAGCGGGCACGGCTTCTCCCAGAAAGGAGATTTCATAGATTTTAGACGTCATGCTCGCCCCTGCCCCCTAGCTGGCCTAGCTCCCCAGATTCGTCTGCTCGGAGGTCGTCGTCATCACCCTCGGGAGGGTGATCCGGGCAGCCGGCCTACTCCCAACTGGGCGGTATAGTCCGGGGAAACCGCCACCACGGAGGTACGTCTCGGGGCACCCGCGAGGTGATCGATGATGGAAGCCAGTGCGATCTCATCGGCTCGTCCCCGGTTTCCGTCGTCCAAGTTCTCCGCGCCGAGCTCATTTCCGCAATCCGTGTCTCGACACCGGCTCCTCGCCGAGTTGGACAGGGGCGCCAACCACCGCCTGACGTTGCTCGTAGGGTCACCCGGAGCCGGCAAGACCGTGTTGCTGGCGGACTGGGCTGCCGGACGCCTCGGGTTCGGAACGTCGTGGCTGAGCTGCGACGTGGCCGACGCCGAGCCGCGACGGTTCTTTCTCGCGGTCGTCGAAGCGTTACGTCGGGGAACCGGGCAAGCCGAGATCGGGGAGGA
>WQVT01000402.1 GCA_009785715.1 Acidimicrobiaceae bacterium
GGCTCGAGGGCTCTGCGGGCGCCGGTTGCCACGACCTGGGCCGCGACCTGACGGGCGAAGTTCGCCAGGGCGGTCGCTCGCTTCTCGCGGTAGCCCCCGACGTCGACGTGGATGCGGCCGTTGCCGGCGCTCGTCTTGCGCTGGACAACGGTGCGGGTGAGGTCCTGAATGGCCAGCAGGGTCGCTCCCTTGGGGCCGATCAGCAATCCCAGGTCATCGCCGGTGACCGCCACTTCCAGGTTGTCCTCGTCGGGCTGCTTGATGCTGATCTCGGCCTGCCGGCCGAACTGGGCAACCAAGCCCCGCAGGAACTCCTCGGCGATCCTCCCCTGTTCCTCGAGCGGTACATCCACGGTGGGTCCTTCTCCTGCTCTGTCGTTGGACTTCGACTGCGTCGGCCGGGGAGGGCGGCTACTCCTCGCCTCTCCCGAGTCCGTGCCAGCGGCGGCCGCCTGCCCACCATTGCGGCCCGACCGCCCGCGGCTGCGCCTGGCGCGTGACCCTCCCGGCCCGTTCGGGCCGTCTTCGGTGCCGTCGGTAGCGCCAGCCGAGGATCCGTCGCCCTCGGGGCCCTGCTCGTCTCTATTGACCGTTCCTACCCCGCCCCGAGAACCCCCACCGGGCGTCTGAGCCCCGTCGTTACCACTGCCACCCTCCTGGGCGCCCGCCCCGGAGCCACCGGATCGCCGGCGCCTCGGGCGGGGAGACCCGGCGTCTGCGCCGGAACCGGAGTCATCCCCCTCGACCGTCCTGGATGCTGCGGCTTCCCGGCTCCGCGACCGCCGGCGATCCCTGCGGTCCTCCTTCGCACGCGGTGCCGTGGGGCGCACCCGGGCCCGGATTCGCGCCTCGGCGCGGACCCGGCCGAACAGACCGGTCTTCGGTTCTTGGAGGACCTCGAATTCGGCGTCATGTTCGTCGACACCAAGCTCGTCGAGCGCCGCCTCCTTGGCTGCTTCGAGCGTGCTGCCCGTGGTTTCTACCCACTCCATGTTCTGTGTTGCTCCAGTGCTTAGCGGATTCGGAGCGTGGCCGCGCTCCGATGCGGCCGTCAGTTGCCGCGGCGTTTGTTTCTTGATCCCTGGGCACCCGTCCGGCCGCTGCCCGCTCCGGTTCGACCGGACCCCGAGCCTGTCCGGGACGGTGTGCCCCTGTTACTACCCCCGGAGGCCGGCGTGGACCCACCCGAGCGCTGCCCGTTTGCCGGCGACCCCGTGCCCTTTTGCCCGTCGACCGACGTGCCCGATCCGGCTCCATCGCCGGATCCGTTGCCCGCTGAGCGGGTCGGCGCAGTTGCCTTCGTGGGTGCTGCCTTCGCCGGACGGCCGGAGCCTGAACGCCCCGACCCGGCACCCTGGTTCGGGCGACCTGCGTTGGCCTTGCGGCTACCGGGCGCGCCCGAAGCCTGCCCAGAGCCGGACCGGTTCCCGGATCTGGCCGAACCAGACCCGGCGGCGGCCCCACCGCCGGCTTTCCCGGCGCCGGCGGTCGATTTGGACGAACCGCCTGCGGCCTTCGACGCACCGCCCCCGGACTTGCCGGCCGGCAGCGACTTTTGTTCTTTCGCCTGCTCTCGGGCTTGGGACTGCTTTTGCAGTTCGCCGCCGAGGAGGTCGCGGAATCGGGTCCGTCCGGAGGCGCCGTCGCCTCCGCCACCCTCACCGCGGCGGTTGAACAGCCCGCTGGCCTCGCCCTCGTCCTTCACTCCGGCCTCGGCCTCGATTTCCTGGACGTCCTTGATGGCCAGTGCCTTGACCTTGGGGTCGAACCGGTACATCAGGTCCTGCTGCACGATCCGGCACAGGTTCGACATGGCGTAATAAAGCACGACGCCGGCAGGGAACCGGATGCAGATCAGGCCGAACACGAGCGGCAGGTACTTCATGAACTGCATCTGGCTGTTCTGCTGTGCCGCCGGGTTGCGCGACATCATCTGCGCGGTCTGCACGTACTGCGTCCCCATCATGATGAGGAGGAGGACGTAGTAAGGCAGGGCGGTCGCCACCGAGCTGTGCGAGGAGAGCGCCGACCCCGCCAGGTCGAGCCCGAAGGCGTTCAGGTGGCCGCCCGCCTGCTGAATCGAGTGGTACATCGCCGTCGTGTGCGACAGGAAGTGGGGGGTGGCACACGTGACGCCGTCTACCCGCGTCTTGGCGCTGAGCCCGTCGATCACCCGGAAGAGGGCGATGAACACCGGAAGGGGGAGGATGGTGGGCAGGCAGCTCCCGAAGGGGCTGACGTTGTGCGTCTTGTACAGGTCCATCTGCGCCTGTGCGAGGGCCTGCCGGTCGTTGCGGTGCTTCTCCTGGAGCCGCTTCAACTCCGGGGCCAGCTTCTGCATCGCCAGCATCGACCTCGTCGTCTTCAGCGTGAGCGGCGAGATGATGAGCATCCACACCAGGCTGAGCAGGAGGATCGAGACGGCGTAGTTGGGGATGAGCGAGTAGAAGAACGCCAGGACGTCGGCGATCGGCTTGGCGATCGGGTCGAGGATCGAACTGGAGGTCTTCGTCGCAGCGGCGGTCGTGCACACCGCGGGGATTGCCTGGACGGCCTGGAAAATCATGACGGGGGTCTCATTCGGGGGCGGGGGGGACGGGGTCGTAGCCGAAGGGCCCACCTGGGCGGCAGCGCACGAGGCGGTGCGCCACGAGTCCCAGACCCCGGCGGGTGCCGTGGATGCTGAGCGCTTGCGCGGCGTATTCCGAGCAGCTCGGGGTGAACCGGCATGGCGAGACGTGTCCCGCGCGCGCGACCTGGTAGACGCGGATCAGCCACACGACGGCTCGGCTCGAGGGCGACTGCCGGTCCGAACCGGACACGTGGGCGACGTGGGTCACGCCGGGGCTCCGTTCGGTCGGCGGAGTCCTCGCAGTGCTTCGGTCAGGGTGCCGCGGAGCTCGGAGAAAGAGAGCTCAGCGGCTTCGGGACGGGCGGCGATCAGATAGGAGCCGGGTGCGAGTGTGGGCGCCGTCTCGCGTATCAGCGACCGCAGCCTCCGCCGAAGCCGGTTGCGGGTCACGGCCGATCCGACCCGGCGACCGATGGAATACGCGACGCGCGGCGGGAGACCCGGGTCGTCGGGGACCCAGGAGATGGCCAGCGGACCGCTGCGGCTGCGTCGAGCACCACGGAAAGCTTGGAAGGACCGACGGTGTCGGACCCTCCAGATCAGGCCGTCAGCCGTTTGCGGCCCTTGAGCCGGCGAGCCTTGATGATCGCCTGGCCGGCGCGGTCCGACATCCGATGGCGGAAGCCGTGCTTCTTCGATCGTTTGCGGTTGTTCGGTTGGTACGTGCGCTTCACTCATTGCCTCCTCGGTCCCGGCCAATGCTCCGGTTGCGCCAGCCCCCGGGCGACCTCAGGCGGTAGGGTCGGTGTCCGGAACCGACGGCGGTGCGTGTCCTACCTTCGGCCGCGCACACCAGGTGACCAGGATAGATGACGGGCCCCCTTTTCACCAAGCAGCCCAGCCGGCCATGCGCGCCCCATGAAGGGCCGCAAGCCCGGCTAAACAATGCCAGGTGAGCGAGGGCGTGTCA
>WQVT01000403.1 GCA_009785715.1 Acidimicrobiaceae bacterium
GCAGGAAGACCTCGTGCACGACCACCGCCAAGGCAGCGAGCTGCGTGGAGTTGGCCGCGCTCATCCCCTCCGGCAGGGCGTCGGGGTGCGCGGCGAGGAAGGAGGCCGCTCTGCGGACGGCGTGATGACGCTGACGGTCCTCGTCGGCGGGATAGTCGAACTGCCAACGCCTCGCCCGTGCCGCAACGGCTTCCTGACGGTCTTCCGGAACCACGTCGGCGGCCGGAAAGACCCGGCAGTCGTAGGTCCGGCAGGCTCTCGGACGATGCTCGTAGATCGAGCATCCCGACTCGGAGAGCATCGGGCAACGACCCTCCTCGTCATACCCGAGCACCACGTGCCCGGACGGGAGCCGCGGGGCCGGGAAGACCAATTCCGGCGGGATGTGGGCGAGGGTGTCCGTTTCGTCGGGGCCGATGTGCACGAACTGGGACGAAGTGCAGCAGGCGGTGCAGCCGTCGCAGGGGACGTCTGCGGTGCCCCCGGAGCGGATGGCCTCCCGGGCGGAGGTCACCCAGGGGGCGAACCCGCCGGCGGCTACTCCCCGCCCGGGTTGTGGTCGATCTCGTCGCTCTCGAAGAGCCATTCGATAAGCACCGGGCAGTCGTCGGCGATTGGGTCGGTGATCTCCACGTGGACGTAGGGGAGGCCCCGGACCGCGACCAGGGTCCTCATGGTCCGGCCCGAGTGGGCGCTGTCGCCGGACGGGGTCACGGTGTTTATGACCGCCCAGTGCGCGCCGGGGGGGACCTCCACGTCATCGGACCGGGTCACCATGGTCATGTCCATGCCTCCAGGGTAGGTACGCTCCGCGGACTCGCGACGCTCACCCCGTGGCGCTGTCCCGCTCCGGGTCGCGTCTACCTGCGCCCGAGGCGGGTGCGAGGGGTCAGGGATAGAGTGTCGCCATGAGCGGAGCGAATCTTCAAGAGATTCTGGATCAATCCGGAAATGCCGTTGAATTGTTGCGGAACTCCCAAATAGGTGCCTATATCTATCCTGTCGTTCCCGCCGAGTTTACGAACTGGCGCCGCGAACAGCGGGCGTGGCGGGAAGCAGCGGTGCTCTACGACCAGACCCACCACATGGTGAACCTGTTCATAAAGGGCCCCGATGCCCTTCGGTTGATCAGCACGACCGGGATCAACAGTGTCGCCAATTTTCCGGTGAATATGGCCAAGCAGTTCGTGCCCACCACCCCCTACGGTCACGTGATCGGCGACGGCATCCTCTTCCATGAGTCGGAGAACGACTTCGTCTTCGTCGGGCGGGCGCCGGTCACGAACTGGCTCCTGTTCCAGGCCGAGCGAGGTGGCTTCGACGTCGAGGTCACCAAGGACGACCGCTCGCCCTCGCGTCCGTACGGTCACGCCGTGACGCGCCAGTACTGGCGGCTGCAGATCCAGGGTCCCAACGCCTGGAAGGTCATCGAAAAGGTCAACGGTGGCCCCGTGGAGCAGCTGCGGTTCTTCCGCATGGACGAGCTCAACGTCGCCGGCGAGCGGGTCCGCACCCTGCGCCACGGCATGGCCGGCGCTCCCGGCCTCGAGCTGTGGGGTCCCTACGCCACCTACGAGAAGGTCCGCAATGCGATCATCGAGGCTGGCCGGGAGTTCGGCCTCGAGCCGGCGGGCGCCCGGGCCTACTCCTCGAACACCCTCGAGTCGGGATGGATCCCTTCGCCCCTGCCGGCCATCTATTCCGGCGACGAACTGCGCCCCTACCGGGAGTGGCTCGGCGCGGACAGCTACGAGGCGACCAACGCCCTCGCCGGGAGCTACGTCTCCCAGAACATCGAGGACTATTACCTGAATCCGTGGGAGCTGGGCTACGGGTCATTTGTGAAATTCGATCACGATTTCTACGGCCGAGATGCGCTCGAAAAGGTCGACCCTGCTGCCCAGAGGAAGAAGGTCACGCTTGCGTGGAACGCCGAGGACGTGGCCAGGATCATGGCCTCGATTCTCGACACCGAGAGCGAGGGCTATCAGTTCTTCGACATCCCCAACGCCAACTACGGCTCGTCGAACTACGACACGATCCTCGACGAGGACGGCGCCACCGTCGGATTGTCGCTGTTCACCGGCTACAGCGCCAACGAGCGGCGGGCTCTTTCCCTCGCCACCGTCGATCCCGGGATCGAGATCGGCCGGGAGCTCCGGGTCGTCTGGGGTGAGCCGGACGGCGGGTCCGGCAAGGTCACCGTCGAGCCGCACCGCCAGACCGAGGTGCGGGTGATCGTGAGCCCCGTCCCCTACTCGGTGACCGCCCGGCTCGAATACCACCATGGCTGGCGCACGTCGGCCGGTACCCGCTGAGGGAACCGTCCCGTTCTTGGCCCGAGCGCTGCGCGGGGCAGGCACCGCGGCGGCCCCGGACGGGTAGTGTCAGCCACGATGGAGCGGGAGATCGTGGTCATGGGTGTCGGGGAAGGCCACAGCCTTCCCGACCGGGCGGTCATCGGGCTCAGCGTGCAGGCTCAGTCGCCGTCGCGTGACAGCGCCTATGAGCATGCGGCCTCGTCGGCCAGACGGATCGACGAGGTGATCGAGAGCCACCGGGGCGCGCTCGGACGGGTGACGACCGCAGCACTGGTCGTCCAGCAGACGACCCGCTGGGACAAGGGCGAGTACCTGCAGACAGGCTGGCGTGCGGAGAGGACCACGCGGCTCGAGGTCATCGCCTTCGACCAGCTCGCCGCGCTGGTGGCCGAACTGACCAGCGCCGGCGGCGCCATCAGCGGCCCCCACTGGGAGATCGATGCCGGGAACCCCGTCCATCGGGACACCCGACGGGCGGCCGCCGAGGACGCCAGGAGGCGCGCCGAGGACTACGCAGCAGCCCTCGGCCTCCAGATTGCCGGGGTGGCCTGGATCTCCGAGCCCGGGCTTCGGGGCCCGTCGCCGGGGGCCGACCATTCGCTCCGGGCGTTCGCGTCCGAGGCGGCTGCGCCGCTCCAGAGCCGCGGCGAAGACGTCGACGAGGTGATCGAGGTCACTCCTGAGGAGCTCACGACCCGGGCCAGTGTCGAAGTGGGGTTCTCCCTGGCGGTGCAGTCGCCCGGCGCCACGGCCTGACCGCCCGGCTCTGAACACCCGGCCCGTCGCCGGTCGGCCGTGCGGCCCTACGATCTCCGGAGGACCCGGCCGAACCGGCCAGCGAGGAGGAAGACGTTGACGGAGACGACGACCGGCGCGCCGGCGACCCGGCTGTACGAACCGGCCGGCCCGGCGGAGCTGATCCGGCGAGCCGAAGCGATGCGCGACATGCTTCGTGCCCAGCAGGACGACGCCGAGGCGCGGGGCCACTACGGGCCGGCCGTCCACGAAGCCTTCGTCAAGGCGGGCTTCTACCACCTCCTCACCCCGAAGCGCTACGGCGGGATGGAGCTCGACATCCCGAGCTACCTAAAGATCTGCATCGAGATCGCCCGGGGCGATCCGTCGACGGCATGGTGTTACTCCCTCCCGCAGGGTCACTGCCTGACCACGGCGTCGCACTGGCCGGCCGAGGCGCAGGACGAGGTGTTCCTGAGCGA
>WQVT01000404.1 GCA_009785715.1 Acidimicrobiaceae bacterium
CAGCGTCGGGTGGAAGGTGGCCATCCCCCAGTGGTAGCCGCGGCCGGGAGCCTCATGGGCAGCGGCCAACGGCGCCCCGATCATCACGGCGTCCGCCCCGCACACGATCGCCTTGGCGATGTCCCCGCCCGTGGTCATTCCGCCGTCCGCTATCACGTGGACGTAGACCCCGGTCTCGTCGAGGTGCTGGGCCCGTGCGGCACGGGCGTCTGCGATCGCCGTCGCCTGGGGCACCCCCAACCCGAGGACCCCCCTGGTGGTGCAGGCCTGCCCAGGCCCGACGCCGACCAGGATGCCGGCGGCACCGGTCCGCATCAGGTGCAACGCCGCCTGGTAGGACGCGCAGCCCCCGACGATGACCGGGATGTCGAGCTCCCGCACGAACCGCTTGAGATCGAGCGGCTGGACGGTCCGCGACACGTGTTCCGCCGAGACCACGGTGCCCTGGATCACGAACAGGTCCACCTCAGCGTCGAGTACGGCCTTGGCGAATTGCGCCGTGCGCTGGGGGGTGAGCGAGGCGGCGGTCACGACCCCGGCGTCCTTGATCTCCCGGATCCGGCTGGTGATCAGCTCTGCCTTGACCGGCTCGCTGTAGATCTGCTGCATCCGGGCGGTCACTTTTTCCGCCTCCAGGGACGCGATCTCCGCCAGCAGGGGCTCGGGGTCCTCATAGCGGGTCCAAATGCCTTCGAGGTTCAGGACGCCGACGCCGCCCAGGCGGCCCAACTCGATCGCGGTCGCCGGGCTGATCACGCTGTCCATGGCCGCGCCCATGACGGGCAACTCGAACTCGTAGGCGTCGATCTCCCACGAGATGTCGACGTCCTCGGGGTCCCGGGTGCGACGGCTCGGGACGATGGCGATCTCGTCGAAGCCGTAGGCGCGGCGCCCCGACTTCCCCCGTCCGATCTCGACCTCAGCCACCTGGTCTCCCTTGCCGTTCCTGCGCGAGCGGTGAAGGTAGGAGTCTACCGAGAGCGCGCAGCGTCGAACTCGGCGGTCCCGGCGTGCGCGCGGCCCGGTGGCGAGAGGGTCAGGCGCCGGGGTCGGGACGCACCCGGGCCCTGGACGAGGGCTCCGTCCAGGTTCCCGGCGGCGGCGGCCAGCCGGGCTGTCCGGGGAGGATCTCGGGAGGATCGAGCGCGACGGGGACTTTGCCCTTGCCGCCCGACCCGGAGGTTCGGCCCTCGGCCACTGCCTCACCACCCTGGGTGCCCGTTCCCGCAGCGGTGGGGCCCCCCGTCGTCGCCGGCTGGTCCGGGTAGGGGTAGGCGACCGGCGGAGGCGACGGATACCCGGGCGCCGGGTACCCGGGTCGCGGCGTCCCCCAACCCGCAGACGGATCGGCATCGGGTCGCGGATACGCCTGAGGATCCGGCTGGGGGTAGGGAGCCGGGGGCTGATACCAGCGAGGGTCAGGGTACGAGCCCGGCGGATACGGCCCGCCCTGGGGGTACGGCGCGCCGGGGTGTCCCTGGGCGGGGTGTCCCTGGGCCGGGTACGGCCCGGGCGGTGGCGGGTACGAGGCGGGAGCGGGTTGGCCCTGGGCGCCGGGGTAAACGGGCGGCGGGGCCGGCTGGTACCCGGCGGGAGGGACCGCACCCGTCGCCGGCTGGCTCCCCGACGGCTGGGCGCCGGCGGGCGGCGGCGGGTACCAGTTCGGTGCGGGCGCCACCTGCGGCTGCGGCGTGCCGTCCGCCGGGGCCGCGCCGGGATGCCCCGGCGGCGGGTATGGCGCCGGGGTGGCGTAGGGCGGTGGCGGCGGGTACGCGCTCAGCGGGACGTCGCCGCCCGGCGGGTACGAGCCCTGCGGCGGTGCCGGCGCATACGGCTGGGCCGTCGGGTAGGGCTGCCCACCCGGATACTGCTGCCCACCCGGATACTGCTGGGCCCCCTGATACGACTGCCCACCCGGATACTGCTGCCCACCCTGATACTGCTGCCCACCCGGATACGACGGTGCCGTCGGATAGGGCGACGCTCCCGGAGCGGGGGCGCCCGGCCCGACGGTCCCCGGCAGCGGCCCGCCAGCTGGCGCGGGGGTGCCGTGGCCCAGACCGGCGGCCGCCGGATAGGCGGTGCCGGCGTCAGGGGTCGATTCGCGCTGGGGACGGCGGATCACCGGTGGGGTGACGACCACGCCCGCCTTCATCTGCGCCAGCCGTCCGCGACGCGTCGGGGAGCCGACGACCGGCACCGGAGAGGTGTCGGAGCTCTCGGGGCGCGCGAGGCTTCCCCGGCAGCGGGTGCAGCGCTCCAGATCGTCAGGCTGAGGGGTGCCGCAACGCGGACAAATCATGGCTTTCCAAGGGTACCGGCCCGCCACCCCGTTCCGCTGGCGCGGGGTGGTTCCGGGGGTCGGAGCGCGCCGCCCAGATCCGGTCGAGCAGCTCGCGAAGCATCTTCGCCGTGGCCCCCCAGACGGTGTCGCCGACCACGTCGAAGAACGAGACCGACCGTTCGCTGCCGTCGGGGCCCCGCCAGAGCTCCTCGTGGAACACGTGGGGACCGAACAGCTCCGTCAGCGGCACCGTGAACGCCCGTTCCACCTCGGCCTGGTTCGGCCGCAGGCGGGGCCGCGCGGAGAGGATCCCGACGAAGGGCGTGATCGCGGAGGGGTTGCGCCTGGTCGACAGGGGCGAGAGGCGGCCGACGATCTCCACCGAGGCCGGGTCGAGACCGATCTCCTCGTTCGCCTCCCGCAACGCGGCCGCCACCGGCGTCTCGCCCGGTTCCAGACGACCACCGGGAAAGGACACCTCACCGGTGTGCGAACGGAGGCGGGAGGAACGGCGGGTGAGGATCACCTCCGCCTGCCCGGCCTCGTCGAAGAGCGCGCAGAGCACCGCCGCCGGGCGGATCTCGGTTTGTCGCAGCTCGACCGGCAGGGTGGCGAACAGCCCCAGGTCGGGAGGGGGATCCCCGCTGTCGTCAAGCGGTCGGGTGCCCTCGAATGCCTTCCGCACCTCCGAGGTGGTCACGGCCGACACGGGGGCGACACCGGGGCGCGACCAGGGCGCACCCGGTCCCGGACGGTAGGACTCAGGGCGGGGGATGCGCTGGGGCCCGCCCCGTCCGCCGGATTCCGGCGGGCTCACTGGCGCTCGAACAACCGATCCTCAGACGACCGGCGTCCAGGAGTCCGTGGCCACCGAGCCCGGCACGTCCTCCGTGTCGATCGCCCGGGCGGTATCCCGGTTCGCCACGAGGTCTTCGAGGAGGTCCCTCAGACCACCGGTCTTCAGGTTGCTCATCACGCGTCCGGGCAATTCCTCGCCGCGCTCCCACTCCATCCACGCGTCGAGGAGCTTGGCTGGATCAGGTGCCGGACGGTCCATGTCCCAATCGTACGGGATCTCGCCCGACAACAAAGACCCGGGCCGCAGTGGCCCGGGTCTCGTCGTTGTCCCGCAGAATCAGCGAGGTTGGCTCAGAAGCCCATCCCGCCCATGCCGCCCATGCCACCCATCCCACCGTCGTGGGAGTGGCCGCCGGCGGGGACGGGTGCGGGCTTCTCGGGCTTGTCG
>WQVT01000405.1 GCA_009785715.1 Acidimicrobiaceae bacterium
AGGCAAACTCGTGGCTCCCGGTGCGGGCATAGGTGAGGTAGGTGTTGATCTCGTCGTCGGTGGTGACGTCGAGGTTGTCCAGGTCGAGGCCATCGCGGATCCCGTAGATCGCAGCCATATCGGCAATCCCCCTTCAGTCGAGGCCGGGCCCGCTCGTCCAGGTCGGCGTGATGGCGTCCATCGCGCGCATCTCCCGGCGCCAGTCCGTTCCCCTCGGATAGACGACGTCGGCGGCGCTGACGTGGCGCGATTCGTCGGGGTCGACGCCGCGGGGCTGCGCCCCCCGCTCGACCTCATCGGCGGCTTCGAGGAGCAGTCGGCGGGCCGCGACGATGGCCCTGTCGGTGGTGCCGAGGAACTCCTTGGAGCGGTCCACGATCGGGCCCATGCCCTCCTGGATGGCGACGTCCTGGGTGTTGACCCCGGGGATGCCCGTGTAGGACTGCGTCTTCTGCCGCTGCCGGTCGATGAAGTAGTCGTTGTCGAGGTTCTGCTTCAGCCGGTAGGTGCCCGGGATCACGGCGTCGGGGCCGCGCCCGCTGTTGGTCTCGGTGCGGATCCAGTGCTCCTGCGGCATCGGGATCGCCGGGTCCACGGAATAGCGGAAGTTGTAGGTCGCCGTGTTTTCGTCGTCCATCGGCACCCAGAGGTGGCCGTAGACCGTGGGGATGGAGTCTGCCAGGACGACGTTGAGGTCCCCCTCGGCGGGGATTTCTCCGAACAGCTTCAGGAACGACCCCTGGGTCTTCTGGCAGGGCATGAGGAACTGATAGCCGCGGACATAGATCTCGTCTTCCCGGATGTTCCGGATGCCCACGTAGCGGAACCCGTAATCGGTGATGTCGACTTCGAGTTCCGGGGCATTGTCGGCCGTCGCGAGCTGCCTTTTGTTCTTGATGTTCTCGTTGTGGAGGAAACCGACGTGGGCGGTGTCGATACCGCCTTCGATCGCCTGCAGGTAGTTGCAGGCCTGGAGGGTCTTCGAGATCCCGAAATGCGTCGGAGGAACCTGCAGCCACTCATACTCCGGGCGGGGAGGGGTGGCCTCCTTCGGTCCCATGTAGGTCCAGATCAGACCCCCCGCCTCGAAGGTCGGGTAGGCGGTGATCCGGACGCGCTCTTTCATCCGCGAGAACGACGGTTCGCTCGGCAGGTCCACGCACTGTCCGGTCGTCGTGTCGTACTTCCAGCCGTGGTAGACGCAGCGGATCCCGCACTCCTCGTTCCGCCCGAAGTACAGCGGTGCCCGGCGGTGCCGGCAGTAGGCGTCGACCAGGCCGACCACCCCGTTGGTGTCTCTGAACGCGACCAGGTCCTCTCCGAGCAGGCGGACGCGGACCGGCGCACCGTCGGGCTCGGCGACCTCCTCGGCCAGGCAGGCGGGGATCCAGTACCGCCGGAAGGCCTCGCCCATCGGCGAACCCGGACCGACCCGGGTCAACCGCTCGTTCTCCTCCGCCGACAACTCCCGCAGGGAGCCCACCTCGGAAAGCCGGGCCGTGTCCACGACTGCCATCTGCATCCCCCTCTACTCGGGCCCACCCAAGTGGTAACCGTACGAACTCTACGTTCTCCGCTCAGCCGCCCCGGACGTACCGCAGCGCCTCGATGACGAGGGTGGTCCCGCTCACCAGGAGGTAGATCCGTAGGCCGGCCAGGGCAACGCCTCGGCTCCGGGACCGTTCCGGCGGGGGGAGGGTCTCGAGCGGCGGCATGCTCCATCCGACGTCCTTTGCCCGAACCGTCCCCCTCGACGGGCGACCAGACCGTCGGCTCGGCCAGATCAGCGCTCCAGCCCCGGCGAGGCCGAGGGCGACCACGACCGACGGGGCCACCCACCATCGGAGGTGGGGTAGCGCGGTCTGCACGGTGAGCAGGGCGGAGAGGACCAGGATGAGCCCGACCACGCCACCACCCACGACGTTGAGCCAGCGCGAATTCACGTGCGGGCCGAGGACGGCCCGGTCGTTGCACAGAAGGAGCAGCAAGACGGCCGCGCTCGGGAAGAGGACGGCGGACAGCGCCTGAATGACCAGCGTGAACGCTCCCACCGACTGGCCGAGGAGCAGCACGACGACCGCCGCCGCGCCGAGCAGGGCGCTGTAGGAGGCATAGAAGAAGCGGGCGTCCGTCCAGCGGCGGTGCAGGGAGTGGCGGTGTCCGACGGCGTCGCCGATGGCGTAGGAGGTGGCGAGATTGACCGCCGCCGCGCCGAGCAGCGACCCGTCGATCAGGACCACGGCGAAGAGGGCGCCGGCGGAGTAGCCGGCGTAGCGGCGCAGTTCGGTCGCCACGGAACCGGCGCTGGCGAACTGCCCGTGCAGGCCGGCGTGTTGGAGCAGGGTGCCGCAGCCGATCAGCACCGCGAGGGCCAGCGCGGTGTAGAGCACGGCTCCGATGAGGGTGTCGAGCCGCTCATAGCGGAGCCAGCGGGTGGTGATCCGCTTGTCGACCACGTTGGACTGCTGGAGGAACAGCTGCCATGGCGCGAGCGTCGTGCCGATCAATGCGAGGGCGAAGAGCACACCGCTTTTGTCCAGATACTTCGGGATCACCGGGGACGGGTGGGTGGCGACGGACAGTCCGCCGAAGTGCAGGATCACCGCCAATGGGAGGGCGATCAGGCTGCCGGCGACCAGCACGTACATCGCCTGCTCCCACCGGCGGAAGCTTCCGGTGGCGGTCGTGGCGAGCAGGACGACGGCGCCTGCCGGCAGCGCGAGGTCGCGGTTGATCCCGAAGTAGCCGAGTCCGAGCTCGAGGCCGATGAGTTCGGTGATGAGGGTGAAGAGGTTCAGCACGGCCAGGTCCCAGAGGGCGAAATTGCCCCACCGCCTGCCGAATCGTTCGTAGATCAGCCGGGCGTGGCCGGCGCCGGTGACCACGCCGAGCCGGGCGGCCATCTCCTGGGTGACGAAGAGGACGGCCCCGAGCCCGAGCACCAGCCACGCCAGGCGAAGCCCGTAGTCCTGTCCGGCCTGGGCGAAGGTCGCGAGGCTGCCGGCGTCGTTGTCCGCCACCATCACCACCACGCCCGGACCGGCGACCGCCAGCAGGGCGGCCAGCCGCCGCCGGCCGGAACGCCCATCCACGTCGAACGTGCGCAGCCGCCCGAAGGCGCCTTCGATGTCCCCCCGATGGGCGCGGTCGAGGACCGAGCGGCGCTCGAGGTCGGGGCCGAAAGCGGCCTCGCTCAGCTCGGGCACGCGCGGGGATCCCACGGCTGCAGTTTGTCCGTGGCGGAGCTCGGAGTCTGCCCGCCGGGGGTCGGCACGGTCGTCGGCACCGTCGTGGACGTTACGCCGGGCGTGCCCGTGCCGGGGGCGCCGCTTCCGGGGACCCGCACCGTGGTGCTCGAATTGCTTTCCGCGGGAGGCGAAGCTGTCGCGGACGGGGCGGATGCGCCGCCCTCCGGTGCCGCGACCGCCAACGTGGAGCCGACGTCGAGCTCGATGTGCCCGGCCGCCAGCGAGGGGTCGGGATCGAGCATGACGGCGCCGCTCAGGTGTCCGAGGACG
>WQVT01000406.1 GCA_009785715.1 Acidimicrobiaceae bacterium
CGGCCCCGAGCCGGGGCCGTCGGTGGACGTGATCGAGGAGCGGCTCGACAGGGTCCGCGAGCGGATCGGGGCGGCAGCCGGTGGCCGTGGCGGGATCAAGGTGGTCGCCGTGACCAAGGGCTTCGCGCCGCCCGTCGTCGCCGCCGCCGTCGAAGCCGGCCTGACAGACCTGGGGGAGAACTACGCCCAGGAACTGGTTGCCAAGGCCCTCGGCGCGCCCCCTTCGGTCCGCTGGCATTTCCTCGGCGCGCTGCAGAGGCGACGAGTGCCGTCGCTCGCTCCTCACGTGGCGATGTGGGAGTCGATGGACCGTGCCGAAGCCGCCAACATGGTCGCCGTCCGGCAGCCCGGTGCCGCCGTGCTGATTCAGGTCAACGTGGTCGGCGACCCGGGCAAACTGGGGTGCGCGCCGAGCGACGCCCCGAAGTTGGTGGAGCACTGCCGGGGCCTCGGCCTCGACGTGCGTGGCCTGATGACCGTGGGGCCGGCGGAAGACCTCGAGGGGGCTCGCCGCTGCTTCGCGGAACTCGCCGCGATGGCCGATGACCTGGACCTCGCGGAGTTGTCGATGGGGATGAGTGACGACTACGAAATCGCTGTCGCGGAAGGGGCGACAAGCGTTCGGTTGGGGCGAGCGTTGTTCGGTCCGCGCCCAGGTGCGGGCCGACCTCGGCGGTAAGATCCGGTTACCAGGAGGCTTTGATGGCATCAGGAGTTGTGCGTCGGGCAATGGTGTACCTCGGACTCACGGACGAAGAGGAGTTCGAGTACGACGCGTACGAGGAGCCACGGGAACCAGAGCCCGTAGGTGCGGCGGCACCCGCAGCCGCGTCTCAGCGACGGGCGTATGCCGAGACCCCGGAGCCCTCCGCGACGACGGGGTCGGTGTCGGTGCGACCGATCTCGCCCCGGGACCCGGCCCCCGAGCCGAGCGGTGGCGTCGCCGTCGCTCCTCCACCCCGGCCCGTCGTGCGGCCGATGCCGACCCCCGCCTCCGCCAAGGTCCACGTCGTCGCCCCGTCGCGTTTCAGCGACGCGCAGGAGATCGGGGACCGGTTCAAGAAGTCCCAGCCGGTCCTGGTCGACCTGAAGCGCGGCGACCGCGAGTTGTCGCGTCGGATGATCGACTTCTGCAGCGGGATCACCTATGGGCTCGAGGGCGCGATGGAAAAGGTGGGGGACCAGGTCTTCCTCCTCACCCCCTCGAACGTCGAAGTCTCCGCCGACGAGAAGCGGAAGCTGGCCGAGAAGGGCCTGTACCGGACTTGAGCGCGCCGGTGCCCCCCGTTCCCCTTCGCCCGCCTCTGGCCCGGGACCTGCTCCACCCGGCCGGGCGGAAACGGACCGGCACCCGATGAGCTTCTCCGCGTCACCTCGATACTGGCTTTACGACCTGGGCCAGATCTACGTCTTGATCCTTTTGGTGCGGGCCATCCTGAGCTGGTTCCCGGCGTCCTATAACTCGCCGCTCAATCCCGTGCGCCGGTTTGTCTATGTCGTCACCGAACCGGTGCTGGCGCCGTTCCGCCGGATCATTCCCCCGGTCGGCGGATTGGACATCTCCTTCATCGTCGCCTTCTTCGTGGTCGAGATCATCGTGCGGGTGGTGCTGATCCGGTTGTGAGCCGGCGGCTCCGGGTCCTCCCGGCGGATGAGCGGCCGCGGAGGGTGAGCAACGTGCCACGAGGCGTCTGACCAGCACGGGGATGCACGAATGCGCACGGGCACCCCGCTACGATTGCCTGGCATGGAGTTCACGTCCAAGGCCCTGCGTGAGGCTGAGTTCCGCGAGAAAAGAGGGGGCTATCACCCCGAGGATGTCGACCGCCTCCTCGAGGAGGCTGCAGACGGGGTCGATGCGCTCCACGAGCGTCTCCGGCAGGCTGTCGATCGGGCGCAGAAGGCGGAGGCCGCCGCCGAATCGGGCGGCGGTGCCGATGAGACCCTGAAGCGGACCCTTGTCCTGGCCCAGCGCACGGCGGATATGGCGATCCAGGAAGCCCGCGAGCAGGCGACCAAGATCGTTGCTGCAGCCGAGCAGAAGGCTGATGCTCTTCTGGCCGACGCAGAGCAGCGCGCCAACCGGGCGCACGACGAGGCGATCGCCGACATCCGCTCGGATCTGGTCTCCCTCGAAGCCGTCCGCAGCCGCGGCCAGCAGGAGGTCGACATCCTGAACAACTGGGTCCAGGAGCACCGCTCCCACCTGTCGACCACCTTGAAGGAGGCGCTCGGCGTGGTGGAACGGGCGGGGACGCTCTCGCCGGCACCGAGCACCCATCCGATCGAGGTCGGCTCGCGGCCTCACGCCGAAGGCCCGGTGAGCGGGCCCGCGGTCGATCACCCCGACGAGGCCCCGGCGGGCAAAGGCTCCGCGGATGATCCCACCGCAGCCTGGGCTCCGCCCGACGTGTCCCAGGATTCGGATGCGGGCGAGGTGCCCTTCGGCTCGCCGCGGCATCCGGAAGGGTCGGAGTCGGAGGCCGAGGCGAACGGACAGGGGAACGGCGAGGTCACCAGGGTCGCCATGGCGGCCGATCCCGCCGCTCCGGCGCTCGAGCCGGACGAGCAGGCGATCGCCGACTTCTTCGATGCCGACGAGCTCGAAGACGACGACGAGGAGCCCCGTTTCGGGGGCCGGCTGCGGCGGCGGCGCTGACTCAGCTCTGAATTCTGTTGGGCGTCGGCCTCCGGTCGGCTGCCCGGCTTCGCAACGGGCATCCGCCCCGGAGGCACGACCCCCTTGGCCACCTCGCCCGCCCTGCTTTGGGTTGGGGATGGTGGCTGAAGGTGCAGCGGCGCTTTAACCCCCCCTGCATCGCTCCCTTGCCTCGTTGTGAGCGATTCCGTGACATGTGAGCGATTCCGGGCAATGTGGGTAGATAGTGACGCCATTTGACCCCTCTGGGCTCACATGAACGCGAATCAGGCACATGGACGCGAATCAGTCACAAAGCCCCTCCGGCCCTCCCGCCCCGCCTGCAGCCACCACCGCCGGCGGGCAGCCGCGCGCAGCGAGCTCAGCCGAGCCGAGTGATCCGGAACGCCACCCAGTTCGGCACGTCCAGTTCGGCCAGGACCCAGCCGTTCTCCTGGTAGGCGAGACGTGCGGCGGCCAACTCCCGTGCGCCCTCGTCGGCCTCCAGTGCCTCGACCTCCTCCAGGGTCTCGATCCCGCCGGCATCCTCCGCGAGCTGCAGGTCTGACACCAGGCAGGCGTCGACCAGCATGTGCCGGTGCAGCGACACGGCCTCCAGGACCTGGGGCGACGCGTCGAGGTCGAGCCTGATGCGGTCGCTGACGTTGAGCCCGGCGTCACGCCGTCCGCGTTGGATCTCCCGGATCACATCCCGGGCCAAACCCTCAATCTCTTGTTCAGGGTCAGACTCGGTGTCGAGGACGACCAGCCCCGTCCGCCCGGGCAGGGTGCGCGAGGTCTCCTCCGAGCGCGGCCGGAGTTGCAGCTCGAATTCCCCCGGCTCCAACACCGCCGGCCCCACCTGCGCCCG
>WQVT01000407.1 GCA_009785715.1 Acidimicrobiaceae bacterium
CGTCGTTGTAGAGGTACACCGACGCGCGGGCGGTGGCCCCGACCCCCAGACAGCGCATCAACGGTTTCGCGCAGTGGTGACCGGCCCGTACGCACACGTTGGACTGGTCGAGCACCTGGGACAGGTCGTGGGGGTGGATGTCCTTGTACGCGAAGGAGATCACCCCGCCGCGATGCTCCACATCCATGGGCCCGTGGATCGTGATGTCGTCGCCGAGGCGCTCCTTGAGCGCACGCAGGGCGTAGCCGGTGAGCGCCTTCTCGTGCGCACGGATCGCCGGGATCCCGGTCGCCAGCAGGTAGTCGATGGCGAGGCCCAGGCCGATGGCCTCGGCGATCGGGGGCGTGCCCGCCTCGAACTTCCAGGGGACGTCGTTGGGCGTGAAGCCGTCGAGGCGGACGTCGCGGATCATCTCGCCGCCCCCGAGGAAGGGTGGCATGGCCTCGAGCAGCTCGGGCCGGGCCCACAGGCAGCCGATCCCCGTGGGACCGAGCATCTTGTGGCCGGTGAAGCCGAAGAAGTCACAGCCGAGCTCGACCACGTCGGTCGGCAGGTGCGGGGCGTACTGGGCCCCGTCCACCACGGTCAGCGCCCCGGCGGCGTGGGCGGCGTCGGTCAACCGGCGGATCGGGTTGATGGTGCCGAGCACGTTCGACATCGCCGTGAAACAGAAGAGCTTCGCCCCATCCAGCGTGCGCTCGAGGTCGGTCAGGTCGAGCAGGCCGGGCTCCTCCGAGTCCGGGCCGGTGATGTGCAGGTAGCGCAGCTCGATGCCGCGTTCGGCCTTGAGCTGGAGCCACGGGACCACGTTGGCGTGGTGCTCCATCTCGGTGAGCACCACCACGTCGCCCTGGTTGAGGTTGGCCCGGCCCCACGAGTAGGCGACCAGGTTGAGGGCCTCGGTGACGTTCTTCGTGAAGACCACCTCGCCGGCCGAGGGGGCGCCGATGAACGCCGCCGCCTTGGCGCGGGCCTCCTCGAAGCGGGCCGTCGCCTCCTCGGCGATGCGGTACACGCCGCGGTGGACGTTGGCGTGGGTGGTCTCGTAGTAGCGGTTCATCCCCTCGAGCACCGCCGAGGGCTTCTGAGACGACGACGCCGAGTCCAGGTACACCAGGCGACGGCCGCCGATCTCGGTGGAGAGGATCGGGAAGTCCTTCTGAACCCGGGCGACGTCGAGGCCCACAGAGCCCCCGGCGTCCGCCGCCCCTGCCGCACCAGCCGCTCCCGGAATGTCTACTGCCATGCCTCGTACCCCTCTTCTTCGAGCTGGCTGGCCAGCTCCGGGCCCCCACTGGTCACGATCCGGCCCCCGACGAGCAGGTGCACCACGTCCGGGGTCAGTCGTTCGAGGATTCGCTGGTAGTGGGTCACGAGCAGGACACCCAGCTCGGGACGGGCCCGGCGAACCTCCTCCACGCCCGAGGCAACCACCCGCAGCGCGTCGATGTCGAGACCCGAATCGGTCTCGTCGAGGATGGCCAGGTCGGGTTCGAGGATGGCCATCTGGAGGATCTCGTTGCGCTTCTTCTCGCCCCCGGAGAAGCCCTCGTTCAAGAACCGGTCGCCGAACGAGGGGTCCATGCCGAGCCGCTTCATCCACTCCATGATCGAGACGCGCAGCTCGAGGACGGACAGGTCCATCCCTCGACGGGCGGACAGGGCCTGGCGCAGGAACTGCGTGACCGGCACCCCGGGGATCTCCTCGGGGTACTGGAAGGCGAGGAAGATCCCCGCCTTGCCCCGCACCTCGGTCGACCACGCCGTGATGTCCTCGCCCTTGAACCGGATCCTGCCCCCGGTGATCTCGTAGGCGGGGTTCCCGAGCAGGGCGTTGGCGAGGGTGGACTTCCCCGAGCCGTTCGGGCCCATCAGGGCGTGCACCTCGCCCAGGTTGACCGTCAGGTCCACCCCACGGAGGATCTCCCGCCCCTCGACGGCGACATGCAGGTCATCTACCTCGAAAAGCGGGGGCGTCACGACTCCCCAGTCTATTACCACTACGGGCGTAGGGGAAAAGGGTTTCGACCCCCCGAACCCGCAAAAAGGATCCGGATTACCAGCCCCGGTCGATCCACTCCTGCAGGTGCGGGCTCTCCTTGCCGATCGTGGTGTCCAGCCCGTGACCGGGTAGCACCAGCGTGTCGGGGGTGAAGGCCGAGAACAGCCGGTCCTCGATCGAGCGGATGATCGTGTCGAAGTCGGCGTCGGCCGGCTTGGTGTTCCCCGGTCCGCCGGGGAAGAGCGTGTCGCCGCTGAAGAGGATCGGTGAACCCTCGAGGGCGAAGCACATCGACCCGGCGGTGTGGCCCGGCGTGAGGATCGTCCGCAGCCGCAGGTCGCCGACCTCGATGACCGTCTCGTCCTCGAGCACGAAGTCGTAGGAGGGGAGCCGGGCGGCGTCGGCCGCCGTGATCCCGACCTCGTAGCCGGCGTCCCGGATCTGGGGAACAGCCTGGATGTGGTCCTGGTGCCCGTGAGTCTCGAGCACCTTGCGCACGCCCAGGCCCTGGCAAAGCTCGAGGAGCAACTCGTGCTCGTTGGCGGCGTCGAGGAGGACGGCGTCCCCGCTGCGCTTGCAGCGCAGGATGAAGACGTTGTTCTCCCAGGGGCCGACGACGACCTTGTGGATCTCGGCCCGGCTGTCTTCCCAGTGCTTGGTGGTCACCGCCTCAGCCTACGACCGGCCGGCGTCGGTATCCTTGCGCCGACCGGCGCCCGCGGGGGTGCCGGGTCGCAGGGGAGGACCCGTGGATTTCGCACCGAGCGAGGAACAGGAGGAGCTGCGCACCAGCCTGCGCCGGTTCCTCGAGGAGCGGTCTCCCGAGACCGAAGTGCGCCGGCTGATGGCCACCGACGAGGGCTACGACCCCGCCGTCTGGCGGCAGATGGCCGAGCAACTCGGCCTGCACGGCCTCGCCATCCCCGAGGCCTACGGAGGCTCCGGGTACGGCTTCGAGGAGCTCGCCATCGTGTTCGAGGAGATGGGCCGGGCCCTGCTGTGCGCCCCCTTCTTCTCCTCGGTGGGCCTCGCCGCCAACCTCCTGCTGTCGGTCGACGACGAGGCCGCCCGGAGCGACTACCTGCCGGGCATCGCGGCCGGCGACACCATCGCCACCGTGGCCCTCGCCGAGGCCTCGGGTCGGTGGGACGAGGACGGCATCCAGCTCACCGCCAGCCCTGACCGGGCACTGACAGGCGAGAAGCGCTATGTCCTCGACGGCCACCTGGCCGACCTCATCCTGGTCCCGGCCCGCACCCCCGCCGGCATCTCGATCTTCGCCGTGGAGCGGGGAGCCGCCGGCGTCACCACTACCTCGGTCAAAACCATGGACGAGACCCGCAAGCAGGCGCGGGTGAGCTTCGAATCCACCCCGGCACGGCTCCTCGGCACCGACGGCGCCGGCTGGCCGGCGGTGTCGAAGATGCTCGACCTCGCCGCGGTCGCCCTCGCCGCCGAGCAGGTCGGAGGCGCAAGCCGGGTCCTCGAGATGGCCGTCCAGTACGCC
>WQVT01000408.1 GCA_009785715.1 Acidimicrobiaceae bacterium
AGGCCCTGGTCGGACCGGAACCGGCGGACCTCGGTGACGAGCCGCATCAGCGCCGCAATCTCGGTCTCTGCCGCCGGATCGGCCTCCAGCGGGGCGAGCTCGCCGGGCCAGCGAGCCACGACCACCGAGTCACCCCCGGTCAGTGCGGTCCACAGCTCCTCGGTCACGAACGGCAGCAGCGGGTGGATCAGCCGCAGCAGCCGGTCGAGGACCTCGCCGAGCACCTGCCTGGTGGCCTCTGCCGCCCCCGCGGACGCCTCGTCCGCGGGGGCCAGGGCGGGCTTGACCAGTTCCAGGTACCAGTCACAGACCTCGTCCCAGGCGAAGTGGTAGAGCGTGTCGCAGATCTTCGCGAACTCGAATTCCTCGTAGAGCGCGTCGATCTCGGCCGTGACCGCACCGAGCCGGGACAGAATCCAGCGGTCGGGGACCGACAGCCGGGCCGCCGCCGGGAGCTCCGCCCCCGCAGGGTGCCGTACGCCGTTCAGCAGCGCGAACCGGACCGCGTTCCACAGTTTGTTGCAGAAGTTGCGGGATCCGGCCACCCACTCCTCGCTGACCGCGACGTCGCCGCCGGGCGTGGCACCGCGGGCCAGGGTGAACCGGGTGGCGTCGGCGCCGAACCTGTCGATCCAGTCGAGCGGGTCCACGGTATTGCCGCGGGACTTCGACATCTTCTTGCCGTACTGGTCGCGCACCAGCCCGTGCAGGGCAACCTGGCGGAACGGCACGGCATCAGCGGGCCCTGCGTCTGCCATCGCGTAGACGCCGAACAACATCATCCGGGCGACCCAGAAGAACAAGATGTCGTAGCCGGTGAGCAGCACGCTGGTCGGGTAGAAGGCCCGCAAGTCCGGCGTGTCATCAGGCCAGCCGAGGGTGGAGAAGGGCCACAGGCCGGAGGAGAACCAGGTGTCGAGCACGTCCGGGTCCTGCCGCCAGCCGTCTCTCTCGGGCGGCGCGTCGTCCGGGCCCACGCAGACGACCTCGCCAGCCGGGCCGTACCAGATCGGGATGCGGTGACCCCACCACAACTGGCGGCTGATGCACCAGTCATGCATGTCGTCGACCCAGTCGAAGTAGCGCGCCGCCATCTCGGCCGGGTAGATCCGCACCCGGCCGTCCCGGACCGCGTCGCCGGCGGCCTTGGCCAGCGGCCCGACTTTCACGAACCACTGCAGCGACAGCCGTGGCTCTACCGTGGTCCCGCACCGTGAGCAGTGCCCGACCGCGTGCACGTACGGGCGCCGCTCGGCCACTACCCGGCCCTCGGCTCGCAGCGCCGTGAGCACGGCAGGCCGTGCCTCGAACCGGTCGAGACCTTCGAACGGACCGGGGGCGGTGATCACGGCACGCTCGTCCATGATCACCATGCTCGGCAGGTCGTGTCGCCGCCCGATCTCAAAGTCGTCAGGATCGTGAGCCGGCGTCACCTTGACCGCGCCGGTCCCGAACTCCGGGTCCACGTGCGGGTCGGCGACCACCGGGATGCTCCGCCCGGTCAGCGGCAGCACGATCTGCCGGCCGACGAGGTGGCCGTACCGGGGGTCGTCGGGGTGCACCGCGACGCCCGTGTCGCCGAGCATGGTCTCGACCCGGGTCGTGGCCACGACGATCTGGTCGTCCCCCTCGCCGTACCGGATCGAGACGAGTTCGCCGTCGTCGTCGGAGTGCTCGACCTCGATGTCGGAGAGTGCGGTCAGACACCGCGGGCACCAGTTGATGATCCGCTCCGCGCGGTAGATGAGCCCGTCGGAGTACAGCCGCTGGAACATCGTCTGGACGGCGCGGGACAGGCCGGCGTCCATGGTGAACCGCTCCCTGGACCAGTCCACGCTGTCGCCCAGCCGGCGCATCTGGCCCAGGATCGTGCCGCCGGACTCCGCCTTCCACTGCCAGACCCGGTCCACGAACGCCTCGCGGCCAAGGTCATGCCGGGAGAGCCCCTCCATGGCCAGTTCGCGCTCTACCACGTTCTGGGTGGCGATCCCGGCATGATCCATACCGGGCAGCCAGAGGGTGTTGTAGCCCTGCATGCGCCGCCGCCGCACCAGGGCGTCCATCAGCGTGTGGTCCAGGGCGTGCCCGATGTGCAGCGATCCGGTGACGTTTGGCGGCGGGATCACGATGGTGAAGGGCGGCGCCGCCGATCCGGCGTCCGCCGTGAAGTACCCCGCGGCGGCCCAGGCTTCGTACCGGCGGCCTTCTACCTCCGCAGGGCTGTACTGCGCAGGGAGGCCAGAAGCAGCCTGTGCTGTCTCGGTTCCGGTGGTCACAGCAGCCGAGTCTAGTGGTGGCCCGGCTAACGGCCCGGTCAGGCGGACTTCTCCCTCGGGGCCCGCCGGGCGACGTCCCGCGGGACCAGCGTCGGATTCACGTTCTGCAGCACCACGTCAGCGCTGATGACGACCTTCTCGACGTCCTTGCGGCTCGGTACCTCGTACATCACCGAGAGGAGGACCTCCTCGAGGATGGCCCGCAGCCCGCGAGCACCGGTACCGCGCAGGATCGCCTGGTCGGCCACGGCCTCCAGCGCGTCATCGGTGAACTCCAGGTCCACCCCGTCGAGCTCAAACAGGCGCCGGTACTGCCGGACGAGCGCATTGCGCGGCTCGGTCAGGATCCGGATCAGCGCCTCGCGGTCGAGGTTGTGCACGCTCGTGATGACCGGCAGGCGTCCGACGAATTCGGGGATCATCCCGAACTTCAGCAGGTCTTCCGGCATGACGTCGGCGAACGGGTCGGACACGGTCTTGTCGGTCTTGACCCTGAGCACGGCACCGAAACCCATGCCGCTCTTGCCAACGCGCTGCTCGATGATCTTCTCCAGGCCCGCGAACGCGCCGCCGCAGATGAACAGCACATTCGTGGTGTCGATCTGGATGAATTCCTGGTGCGGGTGCTTGCGCCCGCCCTGCGGCGGCACCGACGCCGTGGTTCCTTCGAGGATCTTGAGCAGGGCCTGCTGGACGCCCTCGCCGGAGACATCCCTCGTAATGGACGGGTTCTCGCTCTTGCGCGCGATCTTGTCGATCTCGTCGATATAGATGATCCCGGTCTCGGCCTTCTTGACGTCGTAGTCGGCCGCCTGGATGAGCTTGAGCAGGATGTTCTCAACGTCCTCGCCCACATACCCGGCCTCGGTCAGCGCGGTCGCATCGGCGATGGCGAACGGCACGTTGAGCAGCCGGGCGAGGGTCTGGGCCAGCAGCGTCTTCCCCGAGCCGGTCGGCCCGAGCAGCAGGATGTTCGACTTGGCCAGCTCGACGCCGTCCTCGCCGGCGCCGGGCCGGTCACCGCCAGACTGGATCCGCTTGTAGTGGTTGTAGACGGCGACGGACAGGCCCTTCTTGGCCTTCTCCTGGCCGATCACGTACGAGTCCAGGAACTCGTAGATCTCGCGCGGCTTGGGCAGGCTGTCCCACTTCAGCTCGGTCGGCTCGGAGAGTTCCTCTTCGATGATCTCGTTGCAGAGGTCGATGCACTCATCGCAGATGTACACACCGGG
>WQVT01000409.1 GCA_009785715.1 Acidimicrobiaceae bacterium
ACCGACGGCGTGCAACTCCTCGGTGGCTACGGCTACACCCGCGACTTCCCGATGGAGCGGTTCATGCGGGACGCCAAGATCACCCAGATCTACGAAGGAACGAACCAGATCCAGCGGGTGGTCATCGCCAGGAACCTGCTCAGGTAGGAGTGGCCAGGCGACCGTGGCGCGCTTCCCCCTAGACGGGCGCCCCTGGCGTCTCCGGATGGGGCACCGATCGCTGGATCCGGCCACCTGAGCCTGCTTCGGGGCATCCCTACTCGGTGCCCGGCTTGGCCGCCGTCTGGACAGCGCCTCCCGGATAAGCCTGACCGAGTCGCCCATTCCGAATCGATCCTCGAGCCGGACGAGGATCTCCTCCACCGTCGTCGGCGGCCCGAGCCGACCACTCCGTGCCGCCATGGACCGCAGGGCGTGAAGACCGAGGGTGGGGGCGAGCGCCACGGTGTTGTGGGCGAACTGGCTCGGGGTCAGCACGTCGAGGCCGTCCGGGAGGCTCTCGGCGGGAAAGTCATGGCCGTTGACCGTCACGATGGCACCCGCACCTGCCACGACGGCTGCAGCCACCACGTGCTCGTCATCGGGGTCCGGCAGACCGTAGGTGCCCTCCAAGCCCTGATAGCCAACGACCTCGGCGTCATCGAAGGCTCTGCGCATCTCGGCGACGAGATGCGCAGCTCGCCCTGAGGCGTCATCCACACTCGTCCCGCGTCGCACCAGCTTGGCGCTCTCCTCGTACTGCAGCTCCGCGAGGATGGCGCTGCTCCACACGGGCCGGTAGAGACCCTCGGCCGCCAGGGAGAGCAGGAAGTCACGCTGACTGCTCGACCACAGGACACAGGTGTCGAGCAGGGCTGTGAACACCCCGGGTCAAACGTTCCGGCGTCGCTCGGCGGCCAAGCGATGGCGAGTCTCGCGCAGCGACCGGATCACCTCAGCCGGATTCTCCTCTTCGTCGAGGGGGACCGCGGTCTCGTCCAAGAACCGGTACTGCTCGGCCCGCCGCTCCTCCCGGTAGCGCAGCACGTCGCGCAGGCGGAGCCGACGATGCGTGCCCACCCGTTCGTACGGCAGCCGCCCGGCGTTCAGCAGCCGGATGAGCGTGGGTCGGCTGATGCCGAGCAGGTCGGCCGCCTGCTGGGTGGTGAGGGTCTGGGCGAGTGGGGCGATAGCTACCGCCATGCCATGTTTGAGGGCCTCCACCACCTGCAGGAGGATCCGATAGAGGTTCTCAGGCAGTTCCACCTGTTCGTGGGTGTCCGCGCCGACCAGCAGGTAGCCGGACCCAACCCCGCTCCCCGTGGTCGCCTTGCGGGCTTCGAGGAACTCGTAGACCTCGCCTATTGCCGCGCCCTCCGGCAGATACGTTCGCTCTGTCAACTCGACCGCGCTCAATCGTCCTCGCACCCCAACTCGTCGTGAACGCTCCTATCGTACATCGTTTCGTTTCGTTCGAGTGCGAGGTTGCACGCCGCACTCCGCGTTCTTCCAAGCCTCGCGCAGCTGGCCAGTGCGTTGACCAGGCGGGCGCACTCTCACGCAGCCCAGGCGGACGGAAAGGCAATGTGACGAGTGGGCGATCGAGGCCGAAGCCAAGGTTTCGACACGTGGCTCGGGGACAGCCCGCTCACCACCCCGTCTCGGTCGCCGCTGAGCGCTGATCACCCGCATCGGTCACCTCGGCGCGCAGGTACCCGTCGATGGCCGCCCTGGTCCGATCGGCGTCGGTTGGCCACAGGTGGGCGTAGGTGTCGAGTGTCGTCGCAACCGACCCATGCCCCAACGCGATCTGCACAACCTTCACCGAGCACCCGGCAGCGATCAGCGCCGAGGCGAACGTGTGGCGGAGGTCGTGAAAGCGGATGCCAGGTGCCAGGCCCGCCCGCTTCACCGCAGCTTGCCAGGTATGGGTGAACCGGCCCTCCGGGATCGCTGCGCCGTCGTTGCCCGTCACGAGCAGGCCGCCCGGGGCGACCGGGTAACGCTGCAGGTGCTCTGCCAGTTCTTCTGCCACCGTGTCCGCGAGCGGGATCGTCCTGAACGATGCGGCGCTCTTCGGTGGGCCCAGCGACGTGACCCGGCGGACCGTCACGACCTGTTGCGTCACTCGGAGCTCACGGCGAGCAAAGTCCACGCCGGACAGCGGCATTCCGAGCGCTTCGCCGACCCGCAGCCCGGCGCCCGCGCCGAGGATGACGAGGGGCCGGTAGCGCAGACCGATCGCCTGCGCGATGGCCTCGACCTGTTCGAGCGTGAGCGGAACCACCAGGCGTGGCACGACCTTGGGCAGGTCGATCTCGACGCACGGATTCGTGGCCACCAGACGATCCCGCACCGCCAGCCGGTACACCGACCGCAGGACCCGGTAGATGGCGGAGACGGTGAAAGGTGCGAAGGACGAGCTGAGCGCCGTGACCAGGGATTGCACGTCGGTCGGACGCACCGAGGCCAGCGGACGAGGTCCCAGAACGGGATAGATGTGCCGCTCGAGTATTCCCTCGTACCGAACCCTGGTTGACGGCTTCCACGAGACCCGGCTCGCCAGCCAGGCGTCCCCGTACTCGCGGACGGTCACCCGTCCCGCTCGTGGATCCACATAGACACCACTGAGCTTGGTGTGCTCCACGTGGGTCAGGTACCGCTGGGCATCGGCCTTCCGGGGGAACGTCTTCGAGCGACCGCGGCCATCGGGCGTGCGCCACCTCACTCTCCAACCGGTCGGAACCTTCTTGATGCTCGCCACTTCCGCGCTCTCCTCGTCGAGGCCTGTCGAGCCATTCCCTCGCCGCTACAGGGCCCAGGCAGCAGGTGAACATTGCTGCGATGACCAGAGCGCAACCCGGGCGCTCGACCTGCGCTCGGTCAGCAAGAAGGACCGGCTGCGAGGGCGCCCGGCGCGCTCGCCTCCTGCCTGGCGGGACGCCGGGTCGGATCGGTGCAGAAGCCCTGGGCCGGATCGAGGTACGAGACCACCCCTGAAGAGTTGCCCGTACCGCCAGGGAGCATCCGATCGCCGGGTCTACCCCGGAATCAGCCTTGGAGCGGATGCGAGGCGAGCGCCCTATGCCAACGACCCGGAGCTGGAGCACCGGGTCGAGCGGCTTTCGCACGCTTGCAGCGCGCGGCGACCCAGTGCCAGCACCATGGCCGCCGATTCTGAATTAGCATAGCATAGCACAAAAATCTCGGTGAGTGTCAGGGCATCTGATCGCTCTCCGTTGTCATTAACAACGAAAGTCAAGTAAGCTTCTTGCATCGACGCGACCCGCGGAAACAGGCGTTACTTGAGAACTCGCACGCTGCCTGGCAACTAGCACCCCTGGCCGATTGATCGGTTCATCAATCAGGCGTCGCAGCATCATCGGCCACGATCGCCGTAACGGTCTTTCGACCGAGCCCGGAGACCTCGGCCAGTTGACGGATCGATGCACCCGACCGGTGTGCGACGCGGATCATGTCGTCACGGATTCGTGCTTCCTTCGCTGTCCTCGCAGCGCTCAGGCCGACG
>WQVT01000410.1 GCA_009785715.1 Acidimicrobiaceae bacterium
ATGCTCCTCGGGCTGATCAACCCCACGTCGGGCAGCTGGGAGGTGCTCGGCCGGGCGATGCCGGAGGCTGCCGGCGAGGCCCTGACCCGGGTGGGGTCGTTGATCGAGGGCCCCGCCTTCTACCCGTGGCTGTCCGGCCGCGACAACCTTGCCCGCCTCGACGCCGCCGGCCCCGATCCGCGCCGGGACACCCGGAGCAAGCGGATCTCCGACGCCCTGGCGCGGGTCGGTCTGTCCGCTGCGGCGGAGAAGAAGTACCGGGCCTACTCGCTCGGCATGCGCCAGCGGCTCGGGTTGGCGGCTGCCCTGCTCCGGCCCCGCGACCTGCTCGTGCTGGACGAGCCCACGAACGGGATGGACCCTCAGGGAACCCGCGAGATCCGCCACCTGGTTCGTGAGCTGGCCGGCGACGGGACGACGATCTTCGTGTCCAGCCACCTCCTCTCCGAGATCGAGCAGATGTGCACGCACGCGGCGGTGATGTCGCGTGGGCGGCTGCTGGCGCAGGGAACCCTCGCCGAACTGCGCGCCGCCGGCACCGCCAGGCTCGTCGTCGAGGTGGACCGGGTGGCAGAGGCCCGGAAGGTGCTCGAGAGTCTCGGGATCGCGGATCTGTTGGAGACGGCCAGTGCGGCGCAGGTTGCGACCAACGGGGGAGGGGAGGGCTTCCGGGTTCTCTCCGGCCGTCTGGCTGCCACCCCGGCCGAGGACTGTTGCCGGGAGCTGGTGATGGCCGGCGTCGCGGTGCGGGGCCTGGCGGTGGAGCGGCCGAGCCTGGAGGACCTCTTCGTCTCCCTGACCGGCGAGGGCTTCGATGTCGCGAACTAGTTCGATGGCGCGGACCGTGCAGTCCGGCCGGGGCAGGAGAGCCGGCCGATGCTGATCGCCGAGCTCCGCCACCTGTTCCACCGGACCCGGATCCGCGTCCTCCTGATTGTGCTGTTCCTGCTGCCCGTCCTGCTAGCTGTCGCCGTGAAGGTCTCGTCTTCGGGACCGGGGAACGGTGGCGGGCCGGCGTTCGTCAACCGCGTCGCCGACAACGGGGTCTTCGCCGCCCTCGCCGCCCTCACGGTGGCAGTGACGTTCTTCCTCCCGATCACGGTCTCGGTGGTCGCCGGCGACACGATCTCCGGGGAGGCGAGCCTCGGCACCCTGCGCTACCTGCTGACCCGACCGACGGGGCGGGTGCGGCTGCTCGGGATCAAAGCCGCCTCGGTTGTCGCCTACTGCCTCGCCGCGGTGGGCGCGATCGTTGCCGGCGGGTTGATCTCCGGGGCGATCCTCTTCCCCCTCGGGCCGGTCATCAGCCTCTCGGGCACCACCCTGTCACTCGGGGACGGCATCGCCCGGACGCTGCTGGCGGGCCTCGTCGTCGGGCTCTCGATGCTCGGCCTGGCCGCCATCGGCATGTTCGCCTCGACGCTGTCGGACGTGCCCGTCGGAGCGATGGCGACCACCGCGGGCCTGGTGATCCTCTCGACCATCCTCGACAACCTGCCGCAGGTGGCGTGGCTCCATCCGTGGTTGTTCACCAACAACTGGCAGAGTTTCGCCGACATCATGCGCACCCCGATGCAGTGGCACGGGATCGGCCGGAACTTCCTGCTGCAGGCGGCCTACGTCGCGGTGTTCGGGGCAGCGGCGTGGGCGCGCTTCACGACCCGGGACGTGCTCGCCTGATCAGAGGGCGTCCAGCCAACGCCCCATTGCCGCATAGGCCTCCGCCCGGGCAGCCGGCCTCGAAAGGAAGAGGTCGTGCATCCCCTCGGCGACGCGCACGACGGTCACCGCCGAGCCGAGCCGCGTGGCGCGCCGGGCGATGCGGTCCGCGTTCAAGATCGCGTCGCCCCGCATCAGGTCCGGGACCGGTGCCCGCTCGGCAACGGTCCGCGTCGACGACATAGCCAGCACCGGTATCGTCAGCCCCAACCCGGCCCGGACACTTGCGTGCCCCGCCGCCACGGCTGCGAGCCACCCGAAGCGGATAGGGAAGGACGCCAGCGGTTTCCAGGCCAGGTCGTACTCCCACTCGCCGAATCGGCTGGTGTGGATGCTGTCGCCATAGCGGCCCGCCATGCCGGCCGGGAAGACGGCCGTCGCGTGGTGGCGGGCGACCGCCTTGATCACCGGCGCAAGCACCGCGGCCTCCGCCGGCGGCTGCCTGAAATCGAGGAAGGGGCTGTTGAGCACCATGCCGACCACTCCGGACCTGCGGCGTCGCGCGACCCACAGGGGCGCGATCAGGCCCCCGGTGGAATGGGCGACGACGAGGAGTGGGCCGGCGTGCTCTTCGGCGATGATCGCCGCAGCGGCATCGAGGTCGGGGTCGAAGTCTTCGAGCGAGCGGCAGAAGTTGGGTGTCTGGTGGGCGAGCAGGGAGCGGCCGTGCTTGCGGAGGTCGAGGGCGAAGAACGCCCAGCCCCGCTCGGCGTACCACCTCGCCAGGTCCGCGTGGAAGAAATAGTCGTTGTAGCCGTGCAGGTACAGCACCGAGCCTCGCTCACGTTCAAGGGGGGCTGGTCCTCGGACGAGCGTGGCCGTGACCGACCCCTCGTCGTCGGGCGGCAGCTCGATGGTGACCGCCTCGAATCCCTCCCCGAGCACATCGGGCCGCCATTCGGGCGCGGTGCTCATCGCCCGGTCCCGGTCACGGGCCGCGGGCGGTCGCTCAGGCGGTGCGATGCCAGAGCTTTATGCCACCGAGGATGCCGGCCCGGTTGTCCACCAGGGTGACGTTGGGGTCCAGCTTCAGGTCCACCTTGGTCGAGTTGCCACCGCCGATGTACAGGTGATCGAAGAAGGAGAGGGCGTAGAGCACCTCGATCATCTCGGCCACCCTCTTGTTCCACTTCTTGTTGCCGATCTTCTTACGGACGTGGTCGCCGAGCGCGTCGTTATACGTCTGGTCTTTGCGGAAGGGGTGATGGGCCAATTCGAGGTGCGGGAGGAGCATTCCCTCCTCGAACAACGCGGTGCCGACCCCGGTGCCGAGGGTCACAACCAGTTCGAGGCCGTGTCCCTGCACGACCGCCGAACCCTGAATGTCGGCGTCGTTGGCCACCTTGGTCGGCTTGCCCAACGCCTTCGCCATCTCGGACTGGAGGTCGAAACGGGCCCACGCCGCGGTCAGCTTTTCTGTGGGCTCACCGCCCGGGCCGGCCGGCGAGACGAAGTGTGGGGCGGAAAGGACCAGCCCGCCCCGGACCATGCCCGGGAAACCGATCGACACCCGGTCGTATTGCCCGAGCGGCTTGACGAGGTCGGTGAGGACATGGACGAGCTTGTCGGGAGCGAGCGGATACGGGGTTTCGATGCGCACCTCATCCCGTTCCATCTCCCCTTCGGGGTCGAGGACCGAAGCCTTCAGCCCGGTCCCACCGATGTCGATGGAAAGGGTGTCCGCAGTGTCCGTCCCGTTGGTGGCGGGCTGAGTACCAACCCTCGCGGGTGTCACGTTCGACACGTTAGAGGTCCCGGCGCCCGCCGTGTCGGCGAAGTCGCGTC
>WQVT01000411.1 GCA_009785715.1 Acidimicrobiaceae bacterium
GGGGACGCGCTGGCCGGCAAGATCATCGTCGACATCAGCAACCCCCACAACGACACGCTCACCGCGAACGTCACCCCCCCGGGGATCTCCGGTGCGCAACTGATCGCCAAGGCTGCCCCGGCGAGCGCCCGGGTCGTGAAGGCGTTCGACGTCGTCTTCGGCGAAGTCCTGGCCCAGGTCGGCATCCGGGCGGACGTGCTCATGGCCGGCGACGACGCCGGGGCCAAGGCGGACGTGTCGGCGTTCATCGAGAGCCTCGGGCTGCGCCCCGTGGACACCGGTGACCTGAGGATGGCGGAGTGGCTGGAGTCGGCGGCGCTGCTGATCATCGGCCTGGCCATGCACCGGGGAGGCCCCGACTTCACCCTCGACGTCAACATCCGCGGCTGAGCGCAGCCCGGTCCGGGGCACCCGCCCCGGGCCGGGCTTTCTTCGCGTCAGATCCGGGCCGAGGCCGCGGGGCCAAGGGCTATGGTCCGCGACTATGGAACCCTTCTTGACGACCCACACCGGCAGCCTCCCCCGCCCCTCCGACCTCGAAGAGCTCCTCTACGAGCGGGAGGACGGCGAGGAGGTCCCGGGTTTCGACCGGTCGGTGCTCGAAGCGGTCGAGACAACCGTCCGCCGGCAGGTCGATGCCGGTGTCGACGTGGTCAACGACGGCGAGATGAGCAAGATCGGGTACTCCACCTACGTGGCCCGCCGGTTGACGGGCTTCGGGCCGAACCCTTCCGAATTCCGACGGGTGCACCCCGAAACCGCGGACTTCCCGGACTTCACCCCGGTCCTCGGGTCGAGCTCGCGCCGCTTCATCGGGCTGGGCAACGCCTGCGTCGGCGAGGTCACGCTGCGGGATCCAGATGCGGTGCAGGTTGACATCGCCAACCTGAAGGCGGCAGCCGGGCCGGCGGGTGCGAGGGAATTGTTCATGAGCGCCGCGTCGCCGGGGGTGATCAGCGCCTTCCTCCCGAACCACCACTACGCCACCCGCCAGGAGTATCTCGCGGCGCTGGTGGAGGCGATGCGCCCCGAGTACAAGGCGATCGTCGACGCCGGGCTCATGCTCCAGCTCGACTGCCCCGACCTGGCAATGATGCGCTGGGCGTACCCGAGCCTGGAGGACTTCCGCCGGGAGGCGGCGGAGAACGTGGAGGCGCTCAACGAGGCCGTGGCCGGGCTGCCGCCGGAACGGATGCGGGTCCACCTGTGCTGGGGCAACTCGGAGAGCCCCCACACCCACGACGTCGAGTTGCCCGACATCATCGACATCGTCTTGCGGACGGTCCCTGCGGGCATCTCGCTCGAGGGCGCAAATCCCCGCCATGCGCACGAATGGGAGGTTTTCGAGGACGTCAAGCTGCCCGACGATCGCTACCTCGTGCCGGGCGTGATCGAATCGGTCAACAACTTCGTCGAGCACCCCGATCTCATCGCGCAGCGGCTCGGGAACTACGCGAAGGTGGTCGGCGCCGAGCGGGTCATGGGAGGAAGCGACTGCGGGTTCGGGACCTTCGCCGGCGTGAGCCGGGTCGCGCCGAGCATTGTGTGGGCCAAGATGGCAGCGCTGGCCGAGGGCGCCCGTCGGGCAAGGGCCCGGCTGTCGCCGCCCAGGTCCAGCTGACCGACACGCGGCGCTCAGCCGGTCTGGATGGTCCCCAACGGGGGGTCGTTCCCGGCTTGCGCAATGACACTCGGGGATGCATCGCGGGCCAGGTACGCATCCAGGAAGGCGATCGTCACCCTCTCGACGACCGGCAACCACTGGCTGCCGGCTTCCAGCGGTGGCAGGTGACCGGCGCCGTGCAGGACCTCCAGGTCTTTCGGCGACGCCGCGTTCTGCCAGGCCTGATAGCCGCGGCTCGGCGGGTTGATCGGGTCGGCATCGCCCTGGATCACGAGGATGGGCGGGTTGGGGGTGGTGGCGATGCCGATCAGAGGTTGCCCGGACATGACGATGACGGCCCGGTACGCCGGCTGTCCCGGCGGGGGAGGCTCGATGCTGGCCTCGAGGGCGTTTTCCGCCCCGTCGCTGTGCCCGGCGACCGCCACCCGGAGGCTGTCGATCTGCGCCGCGACCGGGCTGGCGGGTGCGACCAGCGCGTCGGTGACGAATCGAAGATCGGCGGACTGGTTGACGATGTCGTTCTCGTCGAGGTTGGGACCGGCCACGGCGGCGTCGCCGAGCGGGAATTCGACGGCGGCGACCACGTAGCCATGGGCCGCCCACGCCTCCAGCAGGGCCTGGTACGGATCGGGGCCCACCTCGAACCCCGGGCCGAAGACGACCAGCGGCCACCGGCCCGGCGCGTCCGGCACCCACACCTCGGTGGTCAGCGCCCGGCTGGGGCTGATCTCACCGGCCCGGCCAACGGTCGGCCGGCTGGTGTCCACCAGCGGAAGGGTGAGCTGGCGAGTGGCGAACGGTGGGGTCCTGCCGGCCGTGGTGGGAGGCGCCGGTCGGGTGGTGGCCGCCGGCACGGTCGGGGAGGCCGCCGACGATGCGCTGGGTCGAGACCTCGCAGCCGGTGGAGCACCGGAACCGGCACCCGATCCCGCGCAGCCGGTCACGCCGCCGGTCACGACCGCGATCACGGCGATGGGCGCGACGGTCCTCCTCGCCAACCGACGTCGTCGTCGTAGGTGCCGCGTCGCTGCCGGTGACCTCCGTTCAGCAGATGGTCGCTAGACCGTAGCCCGACGACGGCCGCGAACGGCGCAGCCCCGCTCACCCGGCGACGGTCACGGTGGTGCTGCCGGTCACCCCCCCGGACAGCACGCTGATCGTCGCCGTCCCGTCGCCGACGCCGGTCACCAGCCCCGTGGACGGGTCGACGGTGGCCACCGCCGTGTTGCTGCTCGACCACTGGTGCGACGCCGGGTCGGCGATCGGCACCTGGAGGGGCGCCAGGTCGTCGCCGGTGGGCGTGGTGCCCGTGGCGGTCAGCTGTTCGGTCGACCCGGGCGCCAGGCTGGGCCCGGACCCGGACGGTGCGGTGACGGCGATCGAGTCGAGGACCGGCTGGACCGCGAACTGCACGTCGCCGTTGGGGAGGATGTGGAACAGGGCGTAGTTGTAGAACCCGCCCTGGTTCACGGGTGCGTAGGCGGGGACGCCGGCGTCGGCGACGATGAAGTTGGGAATGCCGTTCGGGTCCGGGTTGCCGAGCGGGTCGATCAGCTCCTCGGCGTAGCCGCGAGCGTGCCCGAAGAGGAGGACCACGTGCGTCTGCGGATGGGTGGCCTGGTAGGTCGCCGCGAGCTGCTCGTACATCTGCGCTTCCCACGTGTCGGCGAAGTGGCTGTTGTTGACGGGATGCGGGTCGTAGGGAGGCATGTGGGTGAGCAGGAAGACCACCTTCGACGTGTTCGCCGACAGCTGCGACGCCAGCCAGGTGTACTGCTCCTCCATCGGCACCTGGAACGGGTCGGAGGCGAGCAGCCCGCCGTTGGCGCTGTCGGTGACGATGAAGTTGGCGTCGCCGTCGGTGTAGCTGTA
>WQVT01000412.1 GCA_009785715.1 Acidimicrobiaceae bacterium
ACGTCATGACCCGGCTGCGGGTGGCGAAGGTCGCCGGGATCGCCAAGGACATCCCGCCCGTTGAGGTCGACGACCCGACGGGCGACGCCCGCGTGCTCGTCCTCGGCTGGGGCTCGACGTACGGCGCCATCCAGGCCGGCGTGCGGCGGGTGCGGGCGATCGGCCACTCGGTGGCCCACGCGCACGTCCGCCACCTGAACCCCTTCCCGTCGAACCTGGGCGACGTGGTGCGCGCCTACGAGCGGGTCCTCGTCCCCGAGATGAACCTCGGACAGTTGGTCAAAGTGGTGCGCGGTGAGTTCCTCGTCGACGCCCAATCCCTGACCAAGGTGATGGGCCAGCCCTACCGGGCGGGGGAGATCGAGCGAGCGCTGCTTGACCTCCTCGACTCCTTGCCAGACCCCTCGAATCAGGAGCAGTCGTGACCGACGTCGCCGTACCCCTCACCACCCGCAAGGACTGGAGCAGCGACCAGGAGGTCCGCTGGTGCCCCGGCTGCGGGGACTACTCGATCCTCACGGCCGTCCAGATGCTGATGCCCGACCTGGGCGCCAAGCGGGAGGACACGGTCTTCGTGTCCGGGATCGGATGCTCTTCCCGGTTCCCGTATTACATGGAAACCTACGGGGTCCACTCGATCCACGGCCGGGCGCCGGCGATGGCGACCGGAATAGCGGTGTCGCGGCCCGACCTCCACGTGTGGGTGATCACCGGGGACGGCGACGCCCTCTCGATCGGCGGGAACCACCTCCTGCACGCCCTGCGCCGCAACGTGAACCTGACGATCATCCTGTTCAACAACCAGATCTACGGCCTGACCAAGGGGCAGTACTCGCCCACCAGCGAGACGGGCAAGGTGACCAAGTCCACCCCCTTCGGCTCGGTCGACCAGCCCTACAACCCGGTCTCGCTGGCCCTCGGGGCGGAGGCCGGCTTCGTGGCCCGCACCCACGACATGGACCGCAAGCACATGATGGACACCTTCCGGCGGGCCTACGAGCACCAGGGTGCGTCGCTGGTCGAGGTGTACCAGAACTGCAACGTCTTCAACGACGGTGCGTTCGCCGAGATCACCGGCCGCGACGCCCGGGACAGCATGCTGATCCCCCTGGTGCACGGCGAGCCCGTGCGCTTCGGCGTCGAAGGCGAGCGGGGCGTGGTCGTGAGTTCGGACGGGGCAGCCAGGATCGTGTCCGTGGACGACGTTGGCGAGGACGCCCTTCTGGTCCATGACGAGCACCGCGAGGACCCCGGGCTGGCCTTCCTCCTGTCGCGGCTGTCATCGGGGCCGACGATGCCCACGCCGATCGGGGTGTTCCGGGACGTGGATCGGCCCGATTACGGGTCGATGGTCAACGCCCAGCTGCTCGATGCGGCGGAGCGCAAGGGGCCCGGGGATCTGTCGGCCCTGCTGCACTCCGGGGCGACCTGGACCGTGGAGTGACCCGCCGCGTTAATTGTGCCAGAACCTGCCGTACAGGCGGTTTGCGGCACCGTTAACGCGGGGTCAGGCGTCGAGCTCGCGCAGGACGAGGCCGCTGCGGGGCTTGGGCCAGAAAAACGACGTCTTCGGGGGCATGCGGTGGCCGTCGCGGCTGAGCTCGAGGATCTGGCGCAGGGTGGGCGGGCGGAGGAGCAGCGCGGCGTCGGCCTGACCCGCGGCCACCGCCGCGGACACGGCTTCCCACCCGTGCTGGTAGGCGATCGACACCCCGGGGACGGCGACGACCTCGCTCAGAGCCGCGTCCACCCGTTGTGAGTCGAGGTCGTCCGCCGGGGTCGTGGGTTCCGCCCGGGGGTGGGCGAGCCAGGTGCCCCGGCCCGTGACGACGGCGGGCGCGCCGGCCGACGCCATCCGCTCGGATATCGACGGGTCGGGGCGGGCGGTCGCCTCCAGGGAGAACAGCGGCGTGAGCGCCGTGAGGAGGCGGGAGGGCTCGGCGAGGCCGAGCACGAGGCGGTGGATGGCCTGGACGTGCAGTTGCTCCTCCGACAGCTCCACCACGTAGGCCATCAGCGCCGCCGATCCGCTGTCGTCGACGTGCCCGCCGGCGACGCGTGCCTCGTGGTACGCCATGGCCGTCTCGTAGCGGTGATGGCCATCGGCGAGCACGAGGGGGGCCGAGCCCACGAGGCGGCCGATTGCCTCGATGCGGTCAGGGTCGGTGATCCGCCAGATCTCGTGGAGCACGCCGTCCTCGTCGAGGGCGTGGGCGACGACGGGGGACGACTCTCCGGCGCCGGCGGCGAGGTCGGCCAGGCCGGCGGTCGGCGACAGCACCCAGATGGGAGAGACGTTCACCCGGAGGGCGGGCAGCAGGCGGCTGTGGCCGGCGCGAGAGCCGGGCGTGGTTTCCTCGTGGGGGAGGATGCCGACCCCGGGAGGCTCCAGGGTCAGCGACCCGACGACCCCGACGGTGTGCCGGGCGGGATGGCGGCCCGGGGGCGCCGTGGTCCGGTAGCCGTAGAAGGCCGGCTCGGGGTCGCGGCGCAGCACCCCCGCCGCCCTCCACGCGTCGAGCGTCGCCCGGGCGGCGCGGGGCCCCGCGTCGCCGGAGCCGGGCAGGCCGAGCCCCTCGGGCATCTCGAGGCGGACCATGTTGTACGGGCTGCGGGCCATCAGTTCGGCGCGCCGTTCGGGGGTGATGACGTCGTAGGGAGGGCAGGAGACGTCGTCGATGCTTCCAGCCACGGCGGTCTCGTATCGGAGACCGGCGAATGGCTCGAAGCGTGGCATTGTCCATGCGTAGTGGATGGGCGGGCGACGGGCAAGACCGGGCGTCTCCAGCTACCATCCGCGCCACGGAACGTGGAGCCCCCCAGAACGCCTCCCGTGTAGCCCATGGCGCTACCGCCTGCCTGCGATCGGACCTGGCCCGGGCCAGGGTGCTGGCCGACTCGTTCCTGGCGTTTCATCCGGGCGGCTCGTTCACGATCCTGGTCGTCGACGGGCCCCGCCACGCGGGCGCGGCCGGCGCCGGTGGGTCCGAGCCCGGCCTTGCGATCTGGGCCCCGGGGATGCTGGCCACCGGGTCGCGGCCGATCGAGAGCATCCTCCCCTCCGAGGAGCCGGAGGTTGCCCGCCGTGCCGCCGGGCCCTGGCTGGCGTCCACGCTGTTCGACCTCGGGCGCTCGCCGCTCGTCCTCCTCCACGCCTCGACGCTCGTGCTCGGCTCGCTCGAGCCGCTGACCGACGCCGCGGCGCGTTCGGGGGCCGCGTTCGTGCCGCGTCTGATCGATTCCAGCGTCGCCCACCACAGCGCGCACGCCACGGAGGACGTGCTGGCCGCCGGGATCGTCGACCAGGGAATCGTGGCGTTGGTGGACGGGATCGGCTCCCGGGCCTGGCTGGCGTGGTGGAAGTCCCTCGATCACGAGGTGCCCGGCGGGCAGCGGGCGTTCGACCTCGGTCCGGGGTTCGGGCACGCGCTGGTGCGTGACCCGGGCATCGGCCTCTCCCGCTGGAACCTGCACGAACGCCGCGTCGTGGACAGT
>WQVT01000413.1 GCA_009785715.1 Acidimicrobiaceae bacterium
ATGTCCGCCTCCCTGGACGTGCCGACCGCCACCAGCTTCCGGGTCGTGCCGGCCCGCCTCCTGGAAGTGAACCGACGGATTCTCAATAACCAGCTGAGCCGAACCGGGGCCGCCGGCAAGGTCAGCTTCACGCACCTCATCGGCTACGCCGTGGTCAAGGCCCTCGCCGACGTGCCGGTCATGAACTCCACCTTCGTCGAGGCGGACCCCGCAGACCCCAAGGCGACCCCGGCGGTGATCCACCACGAGCACCTCGGACTCGGCCTGGCGGTGGACACGACGAGGGCCGACGGCAGCCACACCCTGCTCGTGCCGGTGATCAAGAACGCCGACACGATGGACTTCCGCGGCTTCTGGCAGGCCTACGAAGAATTGATCCGCAAGGTGCGGACGAACAAGATCGGGGCGGACGACTTCGCCGGCGCCACCGTGAGCCTCACCAACCCGGGAGGGATCGGCACCGTCCAGTCGGTGCCGCGGCTGATGCCCGGCCAGGGCGCCATCATCGGCGTCGGGACCATCGACTACCCGGCCGAGTGGCAGGCGGCCGACCCGCGCGTCCTCGCAGACCTCGGCGTCTCCAAGGTCGTTGCCATCACCTCGACCTATGACCACCGGATCATCCAGGGGGCGGAGTCGGGGATCTTCCTGAAGCAGGTCCACCACTATCTGACCGGCGGCGACGGGTTCTACGACGAGGTGTTCCGGGCCATGGGCGTTCCCTATGTCCCGGTCGGCATGCACGCCGACAACAACGATCCCGTCGACCGTGCGGGCGGGCACATCGAGAAGCAGATGCAGGTGGACAACCTCATCAACATGTACCGGGTGCGTGGTCATCTGATCGCCCACCTCGACCCGCTCGACTGGAAGGAGCCCCACACCCACCAGGAGCTGGATCCGGCGGCGCACGGGCTGACCGTGTGGGACCTCGAGCGGGAGTTCTTGACCTGCGGGCTCGGCGGCAAGGGGCGGATGAAGCTCGCCGACATCCTCGGCCTGCTGCGCGACGCCTACTGCCGGACGGTCGGCGTCGAATACATGCACATCCAGGACACCGACCAGAAGCGGTGGATCCAGGAGCACGTCGAGGGGGTCGACACCCAGCTCGGCCCCGACGAGCACCGCTGGATCCTCTCCCGCCTGAACGCCGCCGAGGCCCTGGAGCTGTTCCTGAACACCAAGTACATCGGGCAGAAGCGCTTCGGGCTCGAGGGCGGCGAGGCGGCGATCCCGTTGATCGACGCCGTCCTCGACGACGCCGCGGTGGCCGGGCAGGCCCAGGCCGTGATCGGCCAGTCCCACCGTGGCCGGCTGAACGTGCTGATCAACATCGTCGGCAAGAGCTATGGCGACCTGTTCGAGGAGTTCGAGGGCAACATCGACCCCGGCACGGTGCAGGGTTCCGGGGACGTCAAGTACCACAAGGGATTCGCGGGCGTCTTCACCGGGCGCTCCGGCAAACCGCTCGACGTGGTGCTCTCCTCCAACCCCTCGCACCTCGAGGCCGTCGACCCGGTGGTCGAGGGGATGGCGCGCGCCCGCCAGGATCAGATCCACCAGTCCGTCCACGGAGAAGAAGTTGGGGAAAGGGACGCGCACCCGGTTCTGCCGCTGCTGATCCACGGGGACGCCGCGTTCGCCGGGCAGGGCGTGGTGCAGGAGACCCTCAACATGTCGGCCCTGTCCGGCTACGAGACCGGCGGGACGGTGCACCTGGTCATCAACAACCAGCTCGGGTTCACCACCAACCCCGAATCGGCGCGCTCGTCGATCTACGCCACGGACGTCGCCAAGATGGTCCAGGCGCCGATCTTCCACGTCAACGGCGACGATCCCGAGGCCTGCGTCCGGGTGGGGAGGATGGCCTTCGCCTTCCGGCAGCGGTTCCACAAGGACGTCGTCATCGACATGGTCTGCTACCGGCGCTACGGGCACAACGAGCAGGACGACCCGAGCCTCACCCAGCCTTTGCTCTACCAGTTGATCCGCGAGCACCGCAGCGTCCGCAAGCTCTACACCGAGGCGCTCGTCCGGCGCGGCGACATCACGCTCGAAGAGGCCGAGGAGGCGCTGAAGGACTTCTCCAACCGCCTGCAGGACGCCCTCAACCAGACCCGGGCCTCGGCCCCACCGATGCCCACCGTGCTCCCTCCGCCCCCTCTGCCGGCCCCGGTCCTGCCGCCGGTGGCCACCGGCGTGCCGGTCGAGACCCTGCAGGTGGTCGTCGACCGCCTCAACACGTTCCCCGACGGGTTCACCGTCCATCCCAAGCTGGTCCGGGTGTTCGAGTCCCGCGCCAAGCTGTGGGCGGACGGCGAGGCCGACTGGGCGCTCGGCGAGGCCCTCGCGTTCGGGACCCTGGTCCTCGAGGGCCACGACGTCCGGGTCGCCGGCCAGGACACCCGCCGGGGCACGTTCGGCCACCGTAACGCCGCGCTCGTGGACTACAAGACCGGCGAGGAGTGGGTGCCGCTCGAGCACCTGGCGGAGACGCTCGCCGGCGGGGCGCTCTCGGCCGGAGCGGTGGCCGGCCAGCGGGCGGGGGACGCCCGCGGAATCGGCCGGTTCTCGATCTACGACTCGCTGCTCTCCGAGTACGCCGGCCTCGGCTTCGAGTACGGCTATTCGCTCGTCCAGCGCGACGCCCTGGTGGCCTGGGAGGCGCAGTTCGGCGACTTCGTCAACGGTGCGCAGATCATCATCGACCAGTTCTTGGTCGCCGCGGAGATCAAATGGTCGCAGACCTCCGGGCTGACGCTGCTCCTCCCGCACGGCTACGAGGGGCAGGGGGCGGAGCACTCCTCGGCTCGCATCGAGCGGTTCCTCGATCTCTGTGCCGAGGACAACATCCAGGTCACCGACGTGACGACCGCCTCCCAGCTGTTCCATCTCCTGCGCCGCCAGGTGATCCGCCCGACCCGTAAGCCCCTCGTCGTCTTCACCCCCAAGCGCTACCTGCGGGGCCGGGAGGCCTACTCGAAGGTCCAGGACTTCACCGCCGGCAGCTTCCGCGAGGTGCTCGACGACCCCGGCACCCTCGAGCGCGACCGGGTGACCCGGGTGGTGCTCGCCACCGGCAAGGTGGCCCTCGATGCGCTCGTCGAGCGCGACGCCCGGGGGCTGCGTGACGTTGCCCTCGTCCGCATCGAACAGCTCTACCCCTGGCCGGGCGACCAGATCGCCGCCGCGATCGCCCGCTATCCCTCCGCTCGAGAGGTCGTGTGGCTGCAGGAGGAGCCGGAGAACATGGGGGCCTGGAGCTTCGTGCGCGACCGCCTGGCGGATCTGGTCCCCAACCGGATGCGCCTAGCCCGGATCAGCCGTGTGGCTTCTGGCTCGCCGGCCACGGGCAGCCACGCCATGCACGACCTCGAGCAGGAAGACCTCCTCCACCGCGCCCTTGATCTGGGCTGACATGGCGCGGTGGGGGACCCTCTCCGTGGCTGA
>WQVT01000414.1 GCA_009785715.1 Acidimicrobiaceae bacterium
CGTGCAGATAGTGGCGGTCCTTGAACTCGGGCATCACCTTGGTGCAGAACAGCTCGAGGGACTCCATGATGTCCTCGTGCTTGCGGCCGCCCGGCTGGCAGAAGAACAGCATCGTGTCGACGTGCGCCTCCTCGTACTGGCGGAGGTTGTTGCGGATGAACTCGGGGGACCCGATGAACGCCCCGCGCCGGCCCATGCGGTACAGCGCCCGGGCGCTCTCGTCGGTCGGCTCCAGGTCGGTGGCCTTCTCCTTCGCGGCCTCCGAGGCCTCGCCGTCACGGCGACGGCGGAACTCCCGGTAGATGTTGTCCCGGCCGTGGTTCAGGTGGCCGGCCATCCAGCCGAAGACGAAGCCGAAGTACTGGGCGCCCTCGAGACCCTCGGCGATCGCCTGCTCGTTGGTCGGTGCGCAGTGCATGTTCCCGACGCTCGCCACCGCAGGGTTCATCGCCAGGCCGAGCGGGCGGCGGCAGCCGCGGATCAGCTCGTAGTAGCGGGCAACACGCTCGGTGAGCTCGCCGGGGGTATCGAAGCCGAAGCCGATGGCCCCGATCCCCATGCGGCCGGCCGCCAGCATCGTCTCCCGCCGGCTCGCCGCCACCCAGACCGGCGGATGCGGCTTCTGGATCGGCTTCGGGATCACGTTGCGCTCGGGCATCGAGAAGTACTTGCCCTCGAAGCCCGGGTACGGGGACATGTTCATCATCCGGAGGCACTCCCTGGTGGCCTCCTCCCAGGCAGCCTTCTTCTCCTTCTGCTCGACGCCGAAGCCGCCGAGCTCGGTGGGCGTGGCCCCCTCGCCCGTGCCGAACTCGACCCGGCCGTTCGAGACGATGTCGAGGCTGGAGATCCGCTCCGCCACCCGGGCGGGATGGTTGACCGCCGGCGGCATCTGCACGATGCCGTGGCCGAGGCGGATGTTCTTGGTCCGCGCCGCCGCCGCTGCGAGCACGACCTCCGGGGCGGAGTCGTGGCAGTACTCCTCGAGGAAGTGGTGCTCGTTGAAGAACACGTAGTCGATGCCGAGCTTGTCGGCCAGCTCGATCTGGTCGAGCGCCTGCATGAAGATCTTCCGCTCGTCGTCTTCGTGCCAGGTGTCGGCGTCCAAGGGTCTGGGTGTCTGCAACTGGAACGTGATGCCGAACTTCATCCGAGGATCCCCCGCTTTCTGCCCCCACTAGATGACAGCCAGCGTAGCCCGCGGTCGATCGGGCCTCCCCGGACCGCCTGCGGAGCGGCGTCCGGGGCCCGTCCGGCGCCCTCGCTCGCCGCGCTTCGTTCAGACACAGTTCAGCAATCTGGCGGAAACAAGCCGCTGATAAACACGCCCCCGATGGCTGATCTGTTCGAGGGCTACGAGCTCGCCGCTCCCCAGGGTCTGACCGCCTGGGACGAGATGTTCGACGCGCCGGGGGTGCCGCGACCGTCGACCCGGATCCTGCACGAGGCGCTTCAGGGGCTCACCGCCGTGGACTTCGAATCCCGTTGCACGGCCCGGGACCGCACTTTCCGCGACCGCGGCATCACCTTCCAGCTTTCCGGCGAGGAGCGCCCCTGGCCGCTCGACCTGGTTCCGCGCATCATCCCCGAGGACGAATGGGCCCCCCTGGAGGCGGGCGTCACGCAGCGGGTCCAGGCGCTCGAGGCCTTCCTCGCGGACGTCTACGGGGCCGGGCAGATCCTGGCCGACGGCGTGATCCCGCACCGCCTGGTCACCACCTCCGCGCACTTCCACCGCAGCGCGTTCGGCATCGACCCGCCGAACGGGGTGCGGATCCATGTCGCCGGGATCGACGTCGTCCGCGGTGGGGACGGCCGCTTCTACGTCCTGGAGGACAACATCCGCTCCCCATCGGGGATCTCGTATGTGATCGAGAACCGCCGCAGCATGGCGCGCATCTTCCCGGAGCTGTTCGCCAGCCACCGGGTCCTGCCGGTCGGCTCCTACCCCGCCCGCCTCCTCGATGCCCTCCGTTGCGCTGCGCCCTCCTCCGCCGGTGAGCCCACCGTCGTCGTCCTGACTCCGGGGGTCTACAACTCGGCCTATTTCGAGCACTCGTTCCTTGCCCAGCAGATGGGCGTCGAGCTGGTGGAGGGCCGCGACCTGTTCTGCCGCGGTGACACCCTGTACATGCGCACGACCGAGGGCGAACGGCGGGTGGACGTCGTGTACCGGCGGATCGACGACGACTACCTCGACCCGCTGCACTTCCGCCCCGAATCGAGCCTGGGTTGCCCGGGCGTCCTCAACGCGGCACGCGCCGGCACGGTGACCATCGCCAACGCCGTGGGGAACGGGATCGCCGACGACAAGCTGGCGTACACCTACGTGCCGGACATGATCCGCTACTACCTGGGCGAGGAGCCGATCCTGCCCAATGTCGAGACCTACCGTCTCGAGGACCGCGACCAGCTGGCCTACGTGCTCGAACGCCTGGACCGGCTGGTGCTGAAGCCGGTGTTCGGCTCGGGTGGGTACGGGATCCTGATCGGATCGCAGGCCACGGACGCCGAGCTGGCCGCGGCGCGCTCCCGCCTGGAGGCCGACCCCCGGGACTGGATCGCCCAGGAGCTCGTGCCCCTCTCCACCGCGCCGACCAAGGCGGACGACCACCTCGCGCCCCGCCACCTCGACCTGCGGCCCTTCGCCGTCAACGACGGCAACAAGATCTGGGTGGTGCCGGGCGGCCTCACCCGGGTCGCGTTGCCGGCCGGGGGGATGGTCGTCAACTCCTCCCAGGGCGGCGGCTCGAAGGACACCTGGGTCACCGTGGGCGAACACCGCCCCATCCCTCCCCGGGCCCGGAGGATCGCCGCGTCGCCCGCCCCCCGCACCGGGTCCCGGCCCGAGCCGGGGCCGGCGGTCCAGTCCGAGCAGGACCTCCAGCAACAGCAGCAGCAACAGCAGCAGGTCGCGGGGCCGGAGGCTGCCGGTCGACAGGGCGAGGCCGGCCCGTGCTGAGCCGGATCGCCGAGAGCCTGTACTGGATCGGCCGCTACATCGAGCGCGCCGAAGACACGGCGCGCATCCTCGACGTCCACGTCCACCACTTCCTCGACGGCCCGATCGTCGACGAGGCGGAGGTGTGCCACGACCTCCTCGCGGCCATGGGGGTGCCGATACCGGGCGCCAGCGACGATCTCGACGCCGGTCGGGTCACGCAGATCCTGGCGTTCGATGAGGACAATCCGAGCTCCATCGTCTCATCGCTCCGTGCCGCCCGCGCCAACGCCCGGGGCGTCTCCGAGGCGATCTCCTCGGAGATGTGGGAGGCCCTGAACGCGACCTACAACGCCCTCCCGGGACAGGTGGGGCTCGGCCGCAGCGAGGGGCCCTACGGGTTCTTCCGCTACGTCCGCGAGCGGGCAGCCGTGATCGCCGGGCTGACCGATTCGACGATGAGCAGGGACGATGCGTGGTGCTTCCTCGTCCTCGGCCGCAGCCTGGA
>WQVT01000415.1 GCA_009785715.1 Acidimicrobiaceae bacterium
AGGCGAAACGAGCTCATCTCCGCGCACCTGGCGAGCCTGGAGCAGAACCTGGCCCGCGCGCAGTCCGCCGTGGCGTCGCTGCGCGACCTGCTCGACGGCTCGTCGTCCGTGGCACCGGTCAGCCACCGTCGGGTCGGCGAGACGACGGCGGCGGCGGTCAGCGCCGTCATCTCGATCGGCGACCTGGTGCCCTGGTACCTGGGCGCGCTCGGCGAACTGCACGCCACGCTCGATGCACGCGGCGTGCGCCCGTCCGGCCCGACGGGCGGGACCTTCGCCGGAGAGCTGTTCGCGGACGAGCGGGGGCAGGCCACGGTCTTCGTCCCGACGGCGACCGAGATTCCGCGGCTCGGCCGTGTCGAACCGGTCGTGGTGCCGGCCGCCGAGCTTGCCGTCATCGTGCACCCCGGCTCGCTCGCCGAAGTCGACACGGCCTACGGGGCGCTCGCCGCCTACGTGGCAAACCACGCGCTGGCGGTGGACGGCCCGATCCGGGAGTACTACCTCGTCGGCCGCCAGGACACCCCCGACGAGAGTGCGTGGCGGACCGAGGTCGGCTGGCCGATCTTCAGCACCGGGAAGGGCTGAGCTCGGAACGACTCGATGCGTGAACGCCTGCGTCGCCGGGTCAGCCGTAGTGGCGCAGTTCCGTCCACGTCTGGCTCCAGGGGCGCCTCGGCTGCGTGCAGAGATACAGGTGCCCGCCGTACTCCTGGTTGTGCAGGTGCTCGGCGTTGGTGATGGTGGCGACCTGCACGACACGTCCGAAGTACCTGCGCAGGTACCCGCTGTAGCCGGCGGCGTCCTCGGGCCCGGGAGCCACGGCCAGGACGACCTGGGCGTCAGCCCGCCCCGGGCCCCACCACCAGTCGTTGTTATGGGCACCGACCGCCTTGGGCAGGCCGAGCCGGCCGCCGAGCTCGTTGATCGCCCCCTCTTCCCCGTAGTTGTCGGTGAAGATGACCCCGACGGAACGCTGGGCCGGGCTGAGCGAGCTCCAGGCCCGATCCACGTCGGCGACCAGTTGGGGCCAGCCCACGGTCTCGGTCAGGACGGGGTTCACCGTGGCCGTGAAGCCGATGTCGCGCGCCGGCAGTACCGGCAGCACGAGAGGCAACGTCACCAAGAGCGACACCGCGAGCCCCACGGTCAGACGACGTACCCGCTTGGCCATCGAGGCCAGTGCGGGTTCGATCGCCACCATGCCCGCCGGCACCAGGAACATGTAGGTGGCGGCAACGTAGTAGGGCTTGGATCCGGCGGTGAGCATGAAGAACACCAGCAGGATCCCGTACGACCAGGCCAGTGCGCGCCACAGTTGGCGATCCGACCGCCACAACACACGAAGGCCCCGCCACCAGATCGGGATCAGTGCCGGTGCGGCCATGAAGGACTGGGACAGGAGGAAGCCCGGCACGTGGCCGAGCCCGCCGTTTTCCCGGTTGAGGGCCCGGTCCATGGCGATCGTGGCCCAGCCGTGGTGGGCCTGCCACCAAAGGTCCGGCACGGTGAACAGGACGGCGATGAGGGCGCCGAGCGCGAACCACCGGTTGGCCAGAAGCCGCCACCCGCCGCTGGCCATCGTGCCGATCAGCAGGGCCAGTGCAAAGAACCCGATGGTGTCCTTGTTGGTCAGTCCGAGGCCGAGGACCAAGCCGGCCGCCGGCCAGAGCCGGAGGTTGCCGGTTCGGCCGATGCGAGCCACCACGAGCGCGAGGCCCGTGGAGGCCAGGAGGTCGAAGGCGGTCGGGCCCAGGAGATGGTCGGCCCCGAGCAGTGCCGGCGAGGCGGCGCAGCCGAGTGCGCTCAGCAACTGGGCCCGTGACCCGCCGCCGAACTCGCGGGCGAGCGCCGCGCCGCAGATGACCGTGGCCGCGGCCGCCAGCGCCGAGAACAGCCGGAGGCCGATGACCGACACCCCGAACACGGTCAAGGCGACCCGGGCCACGAGCGGGGTGAAGACGGGCTGGTCGACGTAGCTGAGTGCGAGGTGGCGGGCAGAGTCGAGGAAGTACAGCTCGTCACGGTCGAAGCCGTACCTGGCCGAGAACGCCATCAGGAGAACGAGTACCGCTGCCGCCGCAGCGAAGACCCTCCGATCGAGGGGCTGCAGACGGGAGATATCCCGGGCCCCCGTATCCGAGGGCGGCAACTCTACGGAGGCGCCTGCTGCGCTCTCCGGCTGGATTCCAACCGCATTCACGATCATGTTTCGGACGGTAAATCCCGCCGACGCGCCGGTCTTCTGGCCCTGGGAGGATTCCCTCCTACGACCAGGGTGAGATACCCGGTTGGGGAAGGACGAGGCCGTGGTCGAACGCGAAGACGACCGCTGCGGCACGATCCCTCAGCCCGAGCTTGGTGAACAAGTGGCCGATGTGGGTTTTCACCGTGCCCTCGCCGATGTAGAGGGCATCGGCAATCTCGGCGTTGGTATCGCCCCGTCCGATGAGGCGGAGCACCTCCACCTCGCGGGCTGTGAGCAGCGCGAGGTCCCGCGCGACCGCCTCCCGGGACGGGGCGCCAGCCCGGTAGGAGGCCAGGACCCGGCCGGTCACGGCCGGGTCGAGCCAGCCCTGCCCACCGGCGACCGCCCGAGCCGCGGCGACGAGGTCCTCGCCGGCGGCGTCTTTCAACTGGAACCCAGAGGCCCCGGCCCGCAGCGCCCCGGAGAGGATCTCGTCCTCGCCGAATGTGGTCAGGACCAGCACGGGAGGCGAGTCGTCCAACCCGACGATCCGCCGAGTCGCTTCGATCCCGTCCATGCCTCGCATGCGGACGTCCATCACCACCAGGTCTGGACGCGCGGTACCAAGGAAGGCCAGGGCGGCGGCTCCGTCGTCCGCCTCGCCGACCACGTCGAACCCGTACCGGGGGGCGAGGATCTGGCGAAGGCCGGCCCGGACCAGGTCCTGGTCGTCGACCAGGAGAACACCGATCACCTCCCCACCCTTTCCGGCTGCGTCGCGCCGCCCGTCGGGAGGACCGCCTCGACCATCCAGCCCCCGTCCCGCCGGCCGGCGGAAAGCGCGCCGCCCAGCAACTCGGCCCGTTCCGTCATGCCTACGATGCCCCGCCCGGGCTCGCCGGGCGGCTCTGCGGGGACAGGGCGGCTCGTGACCCGAAGGTGCAGCCGCCCCCCGGCGGCGTCGATGATGACGGCCGTATGGGCGCCGGGGGCGTGCTTGGCCACGTTGGACAGCGATTCCTGCGCGATCCGGTAGGCAGCCAAGCCGGCCGGTTCAGGCAAGGCGGCGAGGTCCCCGCTGGTTTCGAACGAGATGTCCAGTCCACCCCGGCGGAACTGCTCCACCAGGGTGGCGATGTCGGTAGCCAGCGGAAGCGGCCTGGGCGAGTCGCCGTCGCCGGCTCTCAGCAGGCCCACGGTGTGACGGATCTCGGTCATGGTCTCGCGGCCCAGCCGTTCCGCTTCGAGAAGGGCCGCGCGC
>WQVT01000416.1 GCA_009785715.1 Acidimicrobiaceae bacterium
GACGAACACCGCCAGGGAGCGCCCCAGGTAGCGCCAGAACACCTCGTCGTCGAGGAGGTCCGCCATGGCTTCCTCGATCGGGTTGATCTGGCGGACCGGGAAGTTCGCATCCCGCATCTGCTGTACGCCCTCGGCGGCCAGGTTTTTGAACTCGATGCGCTCCGCTTCCCCCGGCGACGCGGGATCCGTCGGGAGATAGATCGACACGCAGCACGGGCCGCGATAGGCGAGCAGCCGGCCTACCCGCTCTCGATCCGGGACATCGGTGTGCATTTGCGGCTCCCATTGGTAGCGAAGGCATGACGCCTCGTGGGATCCTAGCGGTGATGCGGGCACGGCTCCCCTGCCGCTGACGCCCGTCGCGGGGTGGATTCACGCCGGCCTATACGTGGCCCTCGGGAGCTCAGTGTCGGACGTCACGGAGAGCGTGGGCCAACCCGGCTGGGTGTTCTTGCCTCCGAGTTGTCCGCTCCGGCCGTTCGCGCGCCAATAGCCCGGCCGCACGTTCGTACGGCCGGGCCATGTGGCATCAATGAACGGAGTGACGCCATTGGCACCCGCTATGGAGCTTGTAGCTGATCAAAAGTGTGACCCGAACACCGGCGTCTGAGACGGCGTCGAGGAGGACCCGCTCGACTGGGAATTGGTCGGGTTCGTCCCGTTCTGCTGGGTCGTCGGGGCGGGGTTTGTCCCGTTTGTGGAGGAGCCGTTCCCTGGTGCGGGATTCACGGGGGAAACCGCGGGCGTGGTCGGGTTCGCCGAGGAGCCCGTCGGGTTCGTCCCGTTTTGCTGGGTCGCTGCCGGGGTGGTTCCGTTGGTCGAGGAACCGTTGGCCGGTGCGGGGCTCATGGTGGAGCCGCTCGCGGACCCGGAGTCAGTCGGGCTGGTCCCGTTCTGCGGGGTTGCCGCTGGGCCGGTGCCGTTGGCCGAGGAACCGTTCGCTGATGCCGGGTTCATCGTGGAACCATTCGCCGACCCGGCATTCGTCGCCGACCCGTTTGCCGGCGCGGTGCTCATCGTGGAAGGTGCCGGGGTGGTCGCGCTCGGCTGGGAGTTGGTCGAGCCCGCGGGGCTCTGCTCGCCACCGGTGGGCATGGCCGGCTTGGCCTTGGTGCCGTCGGCGTGATGCTTGTGGTGTCGGCCGGCGGGGCGATGCGCGGCGAGGAGGCCGCCGGTCTGGCCCGGCTTGGCGAGGAAGCCGTCGGTGTTACCGGCGGCGTCGACGTAGAAGCCCACCAACTGACCCTGCCCGTTCACCCCGTTGACGGTGGTGCTGTTCAGACCGTTGGGATCGTTCACCGTGTTCCACCCCATCCCGCCGAAGGGGTCGGTCAGGGTGAACCCGTGGGTGTTACCGGCGGCGTCGACGTAGGCGCCGACGACCTCGTCGTTGGCGTTGACCCCGAGCGGAGTGGTGTTGGCCGACCCAGGAAACTCGAAGGTGGAGAACCGGCCATCCCGCAGTAGCCACCCGAAGACGGCGTTGCTGGCGTTGGTGCTGAATCCGGTGATGTCACCTCGGTCATTGATGCCCGTGGCCACCGTGTTCGACCCCCCGGGGACAAGGATCTCCGTGAACCGGTGGCTACGCAGGTTGACCTTGTAGGCATGGTTGACACCGGCGCTGTCCGTGTAGAAGCCGACGGCGGTCCGCTCGTCGTTGACGCCGAGCAACTGGTTGACGGTCCCGGAGCCAGTGGCGGGGTCCGTGTAGGTGGTGAACACGCCGTTGTGTTCGGCGAAGCCGAAGTTGTTGTTGTTGGCGTCGACCCAGAACCCGACGGTTTCACCCTCGTTGTTCAGACCTGTCACTTGGGTCTGTACCGACCCCGGGAAGTTCTCATTGATGTAGCTCGTGTGGGGCCGGGGTAGGAGATAACCCTTGTTGGGATGACCGGGCTGCCCGCTGCCGAAGTAGCCTGCGATGAGGCCGCCGTCGTTGATCCCGAGCAACTGGTTGAAGGTGGGATCGGCGGGGTTGTCGAGGGTCTTGAAGCTGTAGGCAGGAGCGCCCTGCTCGGCGCGTGCGACGCTGGGGGACGCGTGCGCCATCGGGGCGGTGGCGGCAAGGAGACCCGCGCTGCCGGCGATGGCAATCCCGGCTCCCGCAGCGAGGACCTTGGCGCGGTGGCGGAACGTACGCAAAGCACCCATTGGAAGAAGGTTCCTTTCGAGACATCCGACTTTCGGCCTGTCTGTTGCTCACAAGTGTCCGCCGGATGGCCGCCGCCATCCATGGTGCAGCCATGCCTCTTTGGGCAGTGGTGTAGGCACCACCCTTGCACCGCGGGCCCCGATCTGATGGCCCGAACGACTAGCCCGTTTAACGCTGTGTGGTAGGTGTGCCACCATCTGCGCGGTGACCTCGTTGAGTTGACCTCGAGGAGGAGGGGCCCTTGTTGCGTCTGCCACGTTGCGCTGGTGAGCTCTCGACGTCGGAATGAGTGACAACTCGCAGGGGGAGGGTTGGTGGCGAGCCTCCGACGGCAGGTGGTATCCGCCGGAGGCGCGACCTGGCCAAACAGCCCCGACGCCACAGACATCAGGAGGGCCTGCTCCGGGAGGTCAGAGGCCCGATCTATGGCGGCGCTTTCGAGGTCTGGCGCTCTGGAAACAGATCGTCGCCTGGGCGGTAGCCGCGGTCGTCCTTCTCGGCATCATCGGAGCCGTGGTGGGCGAAGACACCTCCGGCAATAACCCGACCGCGGTCAATGCCACTGGACCAACGACAACCGCTGAGGCCACGACGAGCGGGACGGCCACGACTGAGCCGACGACCACTACCGAGGCCACAGCGACAACGACTGAGGCCACAACCACGACCACCGAGGCCACAACCACGACCACCGAGGCCACAACGACGACGGCGGCGCTGACCATGGCAGAGTGGGGAAACCGGTACCGGCAGGCACTGGGAATCATGATCGGCACCGCGAATGGTCTGGTCAGCGCCATTGAGTCCGGCAACCAGGTGAGGGTCGATACCTCCTGCAGCGCCATCCAGGACAACTACCGGACCTTCCTCCGACCAGTGACAGACCCGCCGGATCCCAGCGCCAGCGAGCAATTGGATCGGGCAAAGAACGCGATCTTCGAGGCGGGCCGTTCCTGTGCAGGGGGGATTATTCGCCGCCCGAACCTGTTCCAAGCCTCACAACTGGCCAGGATCGGCGCCAATCTGCTCGACGAGGTGGCCAGGACCGCTGGCGTCTAGTCCATCTGTGGGTTGGCGGTGGGCCGAGGCTCACTGGTCCGGACTGGATTCCTCCGGGAAGGTTTCTTCTTCGAGGTGGCGCAGGACACGGTCGTTGAGGTCGGCGATGGTGTCGAGCTCAGCAGGGGTGAACAGGTCGATGAAATGTCGGCGGACGTTGTACACGTGCTGGGGTGCTGCGTCTTCGATGGTGCGACGTCCGGCGGGCAGAAGGCGGACCGTGACACTGCGGGC